>NZ_JAMOKM010000010.1:0-176828 GCF_023656665.1 Parabacteroides sp. B2-S-102
AAAATTGTAACAAGTTATTTCTTGAGCGTTACTGAATAATCACAAGCAATGACAAGGTTCCGCGAAAACTAAGTAATAATAAAAAATAACCTATTATTCATAGGTTCCGCGAAGACTCTGGTATTTTCATACGTCGGAATGGTTGCGAAAGAAGCTCCAATCCAAGATGTAATGAAAGTTGTTTTGAATACGGCGGCGACAGAGCTGGATGAAGTTATGGTTGTCGCTTATGGTACGGCGAAAAAATCATCTTTCACGGGATCCGCTAAAGCGGTAAACGCAGAAGATATCGTAGCTGGCTCCAAAGAGTCCTTGGATAAGGCTCTTTCTGGAAAGATGTCCGGTGTTCGCGTAACCTCCAACACTGGTGATCCAGGAGCTCCCGGTGATATCAATATCCGTGGTGTCGGCTCTATCAGCGCAGCCAAGTCTCCTCTATATGTCGTGGATGGCGTGCCTGTAAAATCAGACTCGGATATGGCATACTACGGGAAACAGTCCAGTTTGCTAAGCTCCTTGAACCCTGATGATATTGAGAGCATGACGGTGTTGAAAGATGCCGCAGCAGCTTCCTTGTACGGCTCTCGTGCAGCGAATGGCGTTATCATCATTACGACCAAAGCCGGAAAAAGAGGCAAGACGAAAGTAAGTTACAATGGCGAGGTCGGCTGGAGCAATATGGCTGTAAAACAGTACGAGACAATGAATGCCTCCGAATTGCTCCTGTACGGAAAAGAAGCGATTTCCAATTATTATATCCTAAACGGACTCGCTGGCAACCGTGATCAAGCATACGCCTTGATTGACAAGGAAGGCGACATGGAAGCATTCTTCAACGACCCATCGGGTAACACGGATACCAATTGGCGTGATGAGGTTTACCGTACAGCCTTGACGCATAACCATCAATTATCCGTAAACGGAGGTAACGACCGTACACAATTCTATGTAGGTCTTGGTTATAATAATGCGGAAGGTATCGTAATCGGTAGCGATTTCGAACGTTTCTCCGGTCGTATCAATTTAGATCATCAAGTAAATAATTGGTTGACTATCGGTGTTAAGCAAATGATCGCATTCACTACCCAAAATGGTTTCCGTGATCAGCAAAATCAAGATCAAGGTATCGGTACTGCTTCTCCACTGAGCTTGGTGTACTCCTCAGACCCGACGGCTCCCGTAAAGAATCCGGACGGTACATACAACGCCGACTCAAACTGGGGTGCCGCTTCCAATCCGCATCTAATGTTGGGCAAGGAACAATGGATTAAATCCCGTGTAATGCGTAGTATGTCTAACATTGATTTAGGCGTAAAATTCTCCAAGCAATTATCGTTCAAGACGATTTTTGGTTACGACTATATCGATACGAAACACTTTGAGTATTGGTCTCCCAACAGCGTGGACGGTAAGGCCGTAGGCGGCTTGGGATCTCGCTATACTTACGAGAACCGCAATTTAACAAGTTCTTCCACGTTACGCTACGCTAATACATGGAACGATGTTCATAATTTTGACATCCTAGGTGGTTTCGAGGTAACAGAAGACGAACTGACAGCCATCTATACTACGGCAAAACAATACTCAACCGACAAGTTACCGGAATTAGGAAACGGACAACCAGATGGCGCATCCAGCGAAGTATTTGGCTCCGGAATCGTATCCTACTTGGCTACCGGCAACTATAATTACGACAATAAATACTATCTGTCTGCCAGTTTCCGTCGGGATGGTTCTTCCCGCTTGGGAACCGATAATCGCTGGGCGAATTTCTGGTCCGTATCTGGCGCATGGCGCATCAGTGGCGAGAATTTCCTTAAAGACAATGAATTGTTCTCTGATCTAAAAGTCCGCTTCTCTTACGGTACAAATGGAAACTTGCCGGGCTCATATTACGCGAACCAAGCGTTATATGCGTTCTCTGGTGGTTATGGCCCCTCTTCCGCCATCTATTGGAATCAAGCAGGAAATGAGGAATTAGGTTGGGAGAAGTCCAAAAACATGAATGTGGGTTTTGACTGGAACTTATTCAACCGAGTAAATCTGACAGTAGAATATTACAACAAAACAACGACCGACCTGTTATTCGAGATCCCGACTTCTATCGTCACAGGTTTTGAGAAAAACTGGCAAAACCTTGGTAAGCTACGCAATAGCGGTATCGAGATAGAGGTAAATTCCCAAAACATCAAGAATCAGCACTTCTCATGGGACACGAATTTCAACCTTACATTCCAGAAGGCGACGATCAAGGAATTGCCGAACCATAACGACATCGAATATGGAGACGGCGATATGTATCTGCACCGAGAGGGAGAATCCATGTATACTTTCTATCTGCCGGAATGGAAAGGCGTGAATCCGGATACAGGACTAGGAGAATTCTGGAAAGATCCAAACGATCATAGCAAAGGAGTAGTGAACAAGTACGATGAGGCTGAAAAAGGAATCGTAGGCAAAGCCATTCCCGACGTAACGGGAGGTTTGACAAACACGTTCCGGTTATATGATTTCGATCTTTCATTCTTGATTACCTATCAATTTGGTGGCGATATATTCGATTATCCGAACTACTTCTTCCATCATGACGGATTCCGTTTAGGTTCATTCAACCTAGAAAAGAGCGTAGCGGGTAATTATTGGATGAACCCGGGCGACAACGCCTTATACCCGAAGCCTATCTACCAGAATCCATATCGCTCGGATCGCTTCTCCAGTCGTACCATCGTATCTTCTGACAATATCCGTATGCGTGAAATCACCTTGGGATACAATGTACCGGTATTGAAAAACATATTCAGTAATCTGCGTGTGTACTTCCGTGCGAATAATCCGTTCATGATCTGGGCAAAGACAAAAGGCATCGACCCGGATGTTCCCTTGAATGGTTATCGCCAGGTAGATACCCCGGTCTCTAAAAGCTTTGTCTTTGGTGTAAACATCACATTATAATTTATTAAAATAGAATCTATATGAAAAAGATATATTTAGTAGGTCTAGCGTTCGCCTTATTAACGGCCTCCTGCGATGATGTCCTAGAAAAGACATCATCTACCCAATTACCTACGATAGACGCAATCTCTTCCGTAGCCGATTTGACAAATGCCGTGAATGGCGTATACGAGCAACAGGCTACAGAGGTAGGCTCGTATGGAGCGGAATTCACATTGCTGGCCGATTTACGAAGTGGGGATTTCCAATCTATCTCCACGGTGAATCATGCCGGCCCCATGTATCGTTACCAAACAGGTAAAAACGATGAGATGGTTTATAGTTTCTATAAATTATTCTACAATAGTCTAGCTCGCCTTAATAATGTATTAGCCGCCGCCGAGAATCTTGAAGGTGCGGATGTAGACATATTGAAAGGAGAACTATACGCTATGCGCGCCTTGTATCATTTCGATTTAGCCAGAGTATTCGCTAAATTACCATCAACAACAGATATGAACGATCTGGGCATCGTACTCTCCACAGAGGTTTATCCCACGGATTATATCGGGACCCGGGCGACCTTACAGCAGACATACGACCAGATATTGAAAGATATCGAGACCGCATTGCCTCTTTTGAGTAAAGATAAACAAACCGGACACATCAATTATTGGGGGGCTTTAGCGATCCGCGCACGCGCTTACCTTTACTTAGAAAAGAATAAAGAGGCACTGGCTGACTGTAAGGAGATTATCGCTTCCTCTCCTTATAAGTTATACACACGGGATGAATATATAGGCGCATGGGATAAGGAAGGAACGAACGAGGCTATATTCGAGATCTTAGTTACCCCGAATTATAACGCGCAACGTAACTCTATCGGTTATTTTACACATGCCTCCGGCTACGGTGAATGTGCCGCTACTGAATCTTTCCTGGAAGAGCTGGCTAAGCATCCGGGAGATATCCGTACGGAATTATTCGCAAAAGAGACCGATAATGGCTATGACGGGACCTATCCGCAAAAGTATAAGGGACGTGACGGGCAAATCTATGTAAACAATCCAAAGGTCGTGCGCCTTTCCGAAGTTTACCTAATAGCGGCCGAGGCCGCACTAAAAGCAGGGGATACCTCCGCGGCCGCCGGATATATGAATACGTTACGCAAGAATCGTATTGAGAATTATACCGATGTCGCTTCTATCACGTTGGATGATATCTTACTGGAAAGACGCCTAGAATTATTCACGGAAGGACATACCGCTTGGGACGCTTGGCGTAACGGCAAGTCTGTCAACAATAAATTCGTAGGTGAGGTTAAGCCGGGCGATTACCGTACGATCATGGCAATTCCTATCGGAGAAATCACCGTATCAAGAGGTCAGTTGATACAGAACCCAGGATATTAATCCTTTATCCATAAGTATTTATTGATTTTAGAGGATGTGCCACTTCACCACGGCACATCCTCTTTTTCTTTGTACGCTCACGAGTGCTTCACTAGCTCGAACCGCTTGTCTACACAAGCAGGTAATTCATGCGGGTAATGGGTTACGTAAATCAAGGTTTTTCCCGGGCGATCGCAGAATTGCTCGATAATAGCAGCCGCCTTTTTCTTATTGCTCACATCCAGACCGTGGAGAGGCTCATCTAATATAATTAAATCGGGATCTTTCACGAAAGCTCTCGCTAATAAAGCCAAACGTTGTTCTCCCGATGATAAGGTCAAGAATAAACGGTCTTTCAAATGTTCGATGCCAAAAACTTTCATCCACTCCAAGGCTACCGTTTCTTGCTCCGCATTACACTTACGAAACAAGCCGATCGAATCGAAAAAGCCGGAACCGACAATATTCAAGGTAGGGACATTCTCCTTATAATATAAGTGCATCTCCGGCGATACATATCCGATACGCTTCTTGATATCCCAAATACTTTCCCCGGAACCTCTCTTTCTATCAAACAAATACAACGTATTCGCATACGACTGGGGATTATCCGCGTAAACCAAACTCAGCAAGGTAGATTTACCAGCGCCATTCGGACCGAATAACGCCCACTTCTCCCCGTTCTTGATTTCCCAATCCAAATCTTTCAAGATCGTACGGCTACCATAGCGTATTTTCACATGCTCCATGCGTAAAGTCACCTCATGTAAAGAGGCTATCTTGTTCATATCCACAGGTAAACGAACCTTACCAACTTCCTCGCATGCATGAATGCCTTCCGTTGGAAAAAGACGGGCGATTAATTCCGTATCCGACATAAACTCCTCTCGAGTCAGCGGAGGCAGGCAAGTACGATCATGGATAGGCAATACATGCGTGATCATTGCCGGTATGTCATTGGGGTTAGATAATAACAAGACAACTTGAACGCCATTCAATTTTGTCATTTGCCCCAGCATCTCTACCAATAAATCCCGGGATGGAGCGTCTAAGCCGATAAAAGGATTATCCAAGATCAAGACACGAGGACGGCTAAGCAACGTCCGGACAATCAAGAATTTTCGTAATTCACCACTTGATAAGAAGATCAACCGCTTAGGCAATAAATCCTCTATACCGAAAAGAGTCAATATCTTCGCTAAATTATCAGAGCCGGCATATTCCTTCAACAATTCCTCGACAATAGGCATCTCCTCCGTCTCTGTTGAATGCCAACGCTGTTGGTAATAAGAATTCCGGCAATCCGCCAACGAATAAATATCCTTAAACGCTATACTCTTGATAAAGTCACTCACCTTACCATCCCCGGAGAACACGACCTCACCTTCCTTAAAAGCGAATTTACGCTGCATAATATCCGCTATCAAGGTTTTACCAGCGCCATTCGGACCGACCACAGCCCATTGCTGCCCTTCATCAATTCTCCAATTCACGGGTGCCGTAAACCGCAATTCCGGCAAACGAGTAACGATATTCTTAATATCGACCACCATCATTCCTTCTTTTTCCATCTTTTTTCTAAATAAGCCGGACAAAGGTACATAGTTTATTTAAAAATGACAGCATAATGACAAAAAAAGGGGCCACTCATCACGAGCAGCCCCTCTATAGTATACAGGCACTTGGTATGTCTATGTTAACTAGTAGTTAATGAACGCCTGTACGTGTATCCCACCACATTTGTTTACCCCACAAATTATCCACGACTTCCGCATCGAAGGGAGCACAATTCGCATTGTTCAAATTACGTTCCTTATCAGGATACGGAGAGCGGAATGGAGGTACGTTATGATTAGAATAGTTTGCCGGACGGCCCGGAGCCGGATACAAGTTGTCTGGCACGCCTGTACGGCGATACAATGACCAACCTTCCATTCCTTGCTTGAACATGGCAACCCATTCCTCATAATAAATCTGTTTCTTATCATTCGTGAACTTACCCGCGTTCGCAAGGTAATCCGCTATATCTTCGGCAGATACGCTATTCTCTTCCATGGAATAGGTAACAGCCTTATTGTATGCGTCCTCTGCGGAGATTCCGGTATTCCATCCCAACATAGATGCCTCAGCGACACAGAACCAAGGCTCAGCGACACGCATATAAGGAGAAAAACCAGCCAAGTCCGTAAAGAAACGTGCTCCCCAAATGGAATATTTAGAAGCTACCGCATTCGCTTTCGCCCCGATCGTATAACCTACATACTTAGGCTCACCGGCCTCCACACTTTCTTTTGTGGGTTGGAAATAAGATGAGCGACGAGGGTCCTCACGTGTATTCATATGATCCACGATCACGTCTGCGGCACAATACTCCGTCTTACGTGTACGATAACCGTCTGCCATCGGTTCGTAATAGTTGGGGTCTGTTCCGATCCACCAGAAGAAAGCATTATCATCGTTGCTTTCCATGATCGGATACTTAGTGGGATTACCCATAACTTCCTCTACGGTCTCCTTAGCCAACGCCGGGGAAACCTCTGAGATACGCATCGCTAAACGAAGACGCATAGAATTACAATATCTCTGCCACTTCTCGATATCACCACCGAATAACAGGTCTCCCTCGCCTAAGTCATCACTACCACCATCGGCAAAGCCATCCGCTGCTTCCTTCAACGTAGCCAATAAGCCCGGATAAATATCCTCTTGCTTATCGTATTTCGGCTGCAAGATTCCATCCGTCATCTTAGCGGCATCCGTATAAGGGACATCACGCCAACGATCCGTGGCCACCTGCATCAAATGAACCTGCATAACCTTCGATACGTTCAGCATATTAGGAGTCTCATTAAACGTGGCACGCTTCTCGATATCTTTCAGGTTATTCAATATACGATACAAATACTCCCAGTTCGTATCCTGTACACCCGTACGGAAATTATAGCGGGACTCGTCGATATAAGTCATCTTCGAAGCATATCCGCAGAAAGTCATCGGCTCATCCATTGCGAACCACCGATCATACAGACGATAGGATGTGTAATATAAAGAATACGCCAGAAGATTCGTCGTAGGCACATCCGTAGGGCTATCTGGGTCTGTATTGACCTCCTCAAACGAATCGGTACACGAGCTACCGAATACAGTAGCGCCGACCATCATAGCCATCATGAAATTCTTGATATATCTTTTCATATTAAATTCCTCAGATTAATGTTGATTAAAATGTTACACCTAACTTAAGACCAAAACTACGAGAAGGAGGATAAGAGTTGGACTCAAAACCTACACCAGAGTTGAATCCTCTGCTTGTAGCCGCAGTCTCGGGATCATCACCACCGGTACTTGTAGACTCCGGATCAATATGAGCGATATTTGACTTATGCACCCAAAGCAACGCCAAGTTCGTACCAACCAATGATACATGAGCGGCCTTGATACATTTAGTCTTCTCTAGAATTGATTTCGGGAAATTATATGTCAGGTGAGCCTCACGCAATTTCAAGTAAGAACCATCGAATACAGACATCTCACAAATCGTATAATAATTATAGAAGAAGTCCTCCGCGTTGACAGCGACATCATTAATCTTACCATCTGCGGTCTTGAAGACCTTGTCCGTCATATAATTCTGGCCAAGTACGACGCCATTCTCACGCAAATCGCCTTCTGCCGTGTGTTTCAAGATACCCGTCTGAGAACCGAATGCTTGTGTAACAGAATATATGTCACCACCCAAACGGAAATCCAATAAGAAACCGAAGCTCCAATCCTTATAAGAGAACTCATTGCTGAAACCAGCCAACCACTTCGGCGTAACATCACCGATCTCTTTTCCGGCCTCGTACACAGGAATACCATCCTCTACCAAGATCGAGCCATCCTCATTATATACGTAACCAGTACCTACCAAAGTACCCCAGCTCTTACCGACCATAGCATAGTTCTTCACGCTCCAGCTACTACCGATTTGGTAAGCGTCCAAGGACTGTCCGGTAACGGGATCTGTATAAAGCTCATCGATTCGGCTCTTATCCTTCGCCCAGTTCAACGTAGCCGTCCAGTTGAATCCCTTCGGATTCTTGATGATATCACCGGATACCTGCAACTCGACACCCTTGTTGCTGATCTTTCCAGCGTTGATATACATAGAGGTATAACCGGTAGAGGTAGCCACATTCGCATTCATGATCTGATCGCTCGTCACCTTATTATAATATGCGGCATCAATATGCAAACGATTGTTGAACAAATTAGCCTCAACACCAACTTCCCAAGTCTTTACGCTCTCCGGACGAAGATTTGTAGGAGGAAGGATTGTCGGATTATAGAACAATGTAGTACCATTGAACGAAGAACTGATCAATGAATAATAAGCGTTCGAACGATACGGGTCCGTTGCGGAACCGATCTTTGCCCAACCACCACGCAATTTCAAGAAATTCAAATAATCGCCATTTTGCAATCCGGGGAATGTCTCGGTCAAGATCCAGCTACCACTGAAAGAAGGATAGAAGAAAGCGTCCTTGATCGTAGAGTCCCAGTCATTACGGACACTTACCTCGGCATAAGCCATATTCTTGTAGCCGATAGAGGCATTAGCGTATACAGAGTTTGAACGACGTTTCTCATGGTCGTTCAAGGTGTACGGGGTTCCATGAGCGTTCGCTACGGTAAACAACCCCTCTGCGGTCAATTCGTCCGCACCTGTCCCCATGATAGCTGTTTGATAATCACGATAGTTGGCTCCAGCCAAACCATTCAAGGCCCAATCACCGAAGTTCTTGTTCACGTAGGCGATAAAGTCCGCGTTAAACTCAGTCATCGAACGGTCGAAGCTACGGAAATATCCATTCGGATAGTCGATATTCCATAAAATACGAGAGAACTGATTAGAATCGTAATGATCCAAGCCCATACGACCTTCAAACTTTAACCAATCGGTCGGTTTGATATACAAAGAGGTCTTGCCATAGAAACGATTACGATCATAACTATTGGTATTCTTATTCAATGTCCAATACGGATTCGCATGGAAAGACTGTATCCAGTTATAATGCGTATATTTTCCATACTCATCCACTTGATCCCAATTATTCTTCAAATCCTTCAAATCAACTTGACGACCAAACCACTGCATGATAGACTGCAAAGCATTCGTACTGTTATATCCCGTACCCGGCAAGTTCGCGCTTTTCGTGCGAATATAATTCGCAGACAAGTCGAAATCAATATACTTATTAAACGTCATTTTCGTGTTCACCGCCATAGCATAGCGCTTCTGATCAGTGTTCGGGGTCGTACCGCTTTGATCACGGAAAGATAAAGATGCGCGTGTAGACGTTTTATCCGTAGAGGCAGACAAAGCCACCGTATGATTCATTGAATAACCCGTTTGGAAGAAATTCTTGATATTGTCCGGGCAGGAAACCCAAGGAGTAGCCTGACGCACGCCATCGATCACCGGGCTATTGTATTGCGGCAAATTCAATCCGATATCCAAGCGAGGTCCCCAAGACTCATCCGCGTTATCGTTGATACCACTACCCATACCATCTACATAATTGTAACCATTCTCCAAGGCAAAAGTTTGATAATCGCCAGAATATCCCCCCGCTTGCGCTTCCTTCCAATCATACTCGGAAGCGTAATAGCCTTGTCCGTACTTATTCTGCAATCTAGGCAAATTATAAACCCGGTCAATCGTGATATCACCCTCATAAGAGATAGATACACCCTTGTCTTTCTTACCGGATTTAGTAGTAACCAAGATAACGCCATTACCGGCACGCATACCATACAAAGCGGCAGATCCACCCTTCAACACAGAGATGGACTCTATATCCTCCGGATTAATATCATTCAAGCCGGAACCCAAGTTTACAGTGGCACCTTTCGCATTATCATTAGCGATAGGCACACCGTCCACAACGATCAACGGTTGGTTATTACCAAAAGAGGAATTACCGCGAACCACGATATTCTGCGACGCACCAACCTGTCCACCTTGAGAAGTAATCTGCACACCGGCGATCTTACCGGAAAGTGAGGTCGCCAAGCTCTGTTGGCCAGCTTTTGTCAACTCATCAGATTTCACCTCTTGCAGGGCATAACCCAAGGCTTTCTTCTCACGAGTCAAACCCATAGCGGTTACAACCACCTCATCCAACGCTTTTGAATCCGAGTCCAAAACAACGTTGATCACGGATGCCACAGGTACTTCCTTCGTTTTCAATCCTACATAAGAAATAAAGATCATCTTAGCGTCTCTCGGTACATCTAAACTAAAGTTTCCCTCAAAGTCCGTAACCGTACCAATCGTAGTGCCTTTCACAACGACAGCCGCACCGATCACGGGTTGCTGATCTTCCGATGATATAACATTACCTGTTATCTTCATCGTCTGTGCCGTTGCGACTCCTATGCCTATAAACAAGCATAATAACAAAAAAGTCAACCTTCTCATAAACACACTTTTTTATTTAACAGTTAATTATTTAAATCAAATTTCACACATAACTTACCATAGTTTACGAAGAACTTAGTTTAAAACAGCAGGATTATACATGCATATATATAAAATTACATTAAAATATTTACTTTACTTTTACATACAATCACACATACACCTAATCCTCACACTGCAAATATAAAGAATATTTTCTGTTAAAAACAAATAATACCATGATTTTGTGTCATTAAAACAGTCAAATATATTTCATAACGTCATTTCCAGACCTATTAAATGTATATTTTGACACATAAGCAATATCATAATAACACAAAACCAATCAAGCAATAGGTGTTTTTTAGTTAATCTATTTTACAACAATAAAGATTATACAAAATTTTAATATCATTTTAACAAACTATTTGATCTTTGATAAAAAAAAGAAGATTTCCTTAAGAATCATAGCATTTCAACCTATTTCGCTTTCACTTGTAAATAAAATCGTTCTTCGTAGACTATGTTCCTTCCAAAATAAATGAATACATTTGCCTTACGTAAATCTTTAAAACTAATAGCATGAAACATTTTCTTTTAGCCATGGCTACTTTATGGTGTGTGGCAAGTACATTCTCCTCATTCGCGGCGGATAACAATAAATGGAAGCCTCTCTTCGGTAAAAATCTGGAAAACGCCAACTACAATCCGGAAGTTTGGAGCGAGACTGATGGCGTGTTAGGCGCCGTGAAGGACGAGTCTATCTGGACAAAGGATGAATATGAGAACTTCGAGCTGGATCTTGATTTTAAGACCGACGTGGGCACGAACAGCGGAGTAGTCGTTTACTGTACGGACACGAAGGATTGGATACCCAACTCGGTAGAAATACAGATAGCGGACGACCATTGTGAAAAATGGGGAAACGGCAAGCCGTATGAGAAATGCGGAGCCATTTACGGACATCTAGGCGCCGTGCAAGACAAGGTAGTCAAAAAACCCGGGGAGTGGAATCATATGCGTATCAAATGCGCCGGACAACATATCATGGTTATCCTCAACGGAAAGAAAGTTACCGAAATGGATATGAGCAAATGGACTTCCGGCACCAAGAACCCGGATGGAAGCGATATCCCAAGTTGGTTGCCCAAACCTTTCGCCGAATTACCGACCAAAGGATTTATCGGATTACAAGGAAAACATGGAGATTCATTAATCTGGTTCCGTAATATCAAGATTCGGAGTCTTTGATAGACCTATTATATAATGTACGTGAGGGGCCATAAACAGCCCCTCATCTATTTAAAAGACTCTCGTCCCTTTTCCTTGGTGAATCTCCGAGGCTTGCGTAATAATCACTTGCTTCACCCCGGCGTCTATCGCTTGGTAAGCGTTTTCCAGCTTCGGGATCATGCCCCCTTGGATAATTCCTTGTTCTACATATCCCTTAAACGCTATACGATCGATTTCCGGTATCACGCTCTCATCATCGTTCTCGTCCAACAAAACGCCTTTTTTCTCGAAACAGAACATCAATGTCACCTCAAAATGTTTTGCCAACGCTTTAGCGGCTTCTCCCGCTATCGTATCAGCGTTCGTATTCAACATATGGCCTTGCTTATCATGTGTAAGAGGAGCCAGTACCGGCACGATACCTTGATGGATAAGAGAGGCTAGCAAATCGGCATTCACCTCTTTCACGTCGCCTACGAAACCATAATCCACCTCTGCCACGGGACGTTTGTCGGAGCGCATCAAATTCATGTCCGCACCAGTCAATCCTAAAGCGTTTACGCCCAACGCCTGCAAGCCCGCTACGATGTTTTTATTCACCAACCCGCCATAGACCATTGTCACGACCTTCAAGGTCTCGGCATCTGTAATACGGCGACCGTTCACCATCTTGCTCTCGATCCCTAGTTGGGCGGCAAGCTTGGTAGCCGAGCGTCCTCCCCCATGCACCAAGACCTTATATCCCTCGATAGCAGCGAAATCGTTCAATAATTGACGAAGCGTTTCTTCTTCCTCAACGATCTTCCCTCCTACCTTTATCAAGACTAGTTTTTCCATACTTAATTCTTTTTTATAAAATTTTCTCGCCAAAGTTACTAAAAAAAGAAAGATTTGTATACATTTGCACTCGCAATGCGGTAGTAGCTCAGTTGGTAGAGCATCAGCTTCCCAAGCTGAGGGTCACGAGTTCGAGCCTCGCCTACCGCTCTATCAG
This sequence comes from Parabacteroides sp. B2-S-102, assembly GCF_023656665.1. Taxonomy (NCBI): domain Bacteria; kingdom Pseudomonadati; phylum Bacteroidota; class Bacteroidia; order Bacteroidales; family Tannerellaceae; genus Parabacteroides; species Parabacteroides sp. B2-S-102. The sequence continues at coordinate 12,995 of NZ_JAMOKM010000010.1, forward strand.
GCATTAGGCGATTATCCAAATAAGGATGGTCGCCTAATTTTGTTTTATCTCCTCAATGCTCCTTCTAAAAGCAACGTCTGTTTCTCTAGCTAGAAACTAGAGTTTTGTGCAAGGGAAACTTCTGTTTCCTCATAGGAAAACTTTTGTTTTCCCTAGAAGAAACTAAAGTTTCTTAAAAAAAAATCCGCAAAAAACTGCAACACTCTTATAATCAAAGACGTAACCAAGTTTCCTTTTCCCTTTATAATAAAAACAAAGCTATCTCTTTTCTCGACATAAAGCCATATGTTATGCTTAAACGATCTATACTGTTTAAGAAAAATAATCTACCTTTGCGTCAAATAATCAAGAAGAGAATGACAAAAAGCATATTTCTATTCCTGCTGGGGATTCTTTCCCTATCGGCGATGGCGCAACCCAAACTGAGCGAGGAAGCCCGTATCAGTCTGATGACCAGCGCACCGTACGATGAAGAGGTATTCACCGTGTACGGGCATGCCGCTCTACGCATATACGATCCCAAGCAAAATATAGATTATATATTCAATTACGGTATATTTGATTTCTCCAAACCTAATTTTATCTACCGATTCGCTAAAGGAGAGACGGATTATAAACTGGGAGTAGCCGATTTCCAAGACTACGTGATCGAGTACCAAATGCGGGGCAGCGATATCACGGAACAAGTATTGAACCTCACCCAAGAAGAGAAAGAACATATATGGGATGCCCTGCTTATTAATTACAGGCCGGAGAACAGGGTATATCGTTATAACTTCTTCTTCGATAATTGCGCTACCCGCCCTGCCGCGATCTTGGAAAAGGAGATCAACGGGAGCGTCGATTATCAGTATCCCTATCAATCCCAGACCTTCCGGGATCTTATTAATTATTGTACCCGAAACCATCCGTGGCTCACATTCGGATGCGACCTAGCGCTAGGCAGCCCCACCGACCGGGAGGCCACCCAACACGAGATGCTCTTCCTCCCCCCTTATCTAAAAGAAGCGTTCTCTAAAGCCACCATCACGGGCCCGGACGGGACAATCCGCCCATTGGTGAGCGAGACCCACGTGATCGGAGCCGGGGAAGCCGACGAGCCGGAAAAAGATATCTGGGATTTATTCACCCCTTTAGTCTGCGCTTGGCTTCTGTTCGGAATCGTTTTAGGGCTTACTTGGATCGAATGGCGCAAAAAAAAATACTTCCTGTGGGTGGATTGTGTCCTTTTCTCAGTAGCCGGAGCCGGAGGTGTCATCCTCTTCTTTCTTAGCTTCATATCCGTCCATCCCTGCACGTGGCCGAACTGGTCTTTGGTATGGTTACAGCCGCTCGATTTGATCGCTGTTATTTTGTTTTGCGTAAAAAAGCTGAAGAAGGCTGCATATTACTATCATTTTATTAACTTTGCGGCGCTTACGCTGATGTTACTGGGATGGCATTTCATTCCGCAACATCTAAACAGTGCCTTTATTCCGCTTGTAGCCTCGATTTGGGTTCGTTCGGGTTGGGGTGTTTACAGAAAGATATGGAGAATCGGATGAGAAAAATTATAACGTCACTTATCGCTATCCTCGTGGTAACAAACCTTGAGGCGCAGCAGCGTACCCCCAAATTGGTGGTATGTATTACTGTGGATCAGCTAAGGGGCGACTATATAGAATACTTTTATAATACATTTGGCGAACGGGGCTTCAAGCGTTTGATGAACGAGGGGTTGGTGTACAACAATATCCGCTTCGAGTTCTCTGACATAGACCAAGCCAGCGCGTTTGCGACTCTTTTTACCGGAAGCAACCCTTGCTTCAGCGGTATCGCCGGAGATAAGACGTTTGATTTCGAGAAAGAGAAAGAGGTCTCGATCTTAAATGATCCCGAATATCTGGGTAATTACACGAAAGAGAATTATTCGCCCAAGAATTTATTCAGTTCCACGATCGGCGACGAGTTGAAAATCGCCTCTCAAGGAAGAAGCGACGTATATTCCATCGCCCCGGATGCCGAGAGCGCCATCCTTTCCGCCGGACATGCGGCGAACGGAGCTTTCTGGATGGATAACACCAACGGGAAATGGGCTACCACGACGTATTATAAGGGAATCCCTTGGTACGTAGACCGCTATAATAACGGCCCGGAATCCTTGGCGTCACGCTTGGAAACCATGGTATGGACTCCTACCCTTCCGATGGAGAAATACGATGCCTTTCCTTACGTATTGGATGATCTACCTTTCCGCTATACGTTCAGCGAGAAGTTCGCGAACTGCTATCCGAACCTAAAGACCTCGCCGTTCATCAATAAGGAGATCAATCGTTTGGCCCTCCAGTTCCTAGAGTACGGAGGGTTTGGTACACGCAGTTGCCCGGATATGTTATCTATCACGTACTACGCAGGCAATTACCGGGGTACGATGAGCAAGGAATACACCCGGGAGATTCAAGATACGTATTACCAACTCGATCAAGACATCGAGAAGCTATTGGATACGATCGACAAGAAAGTGGGCTTGGCCAATACATTGGTAGTCTTCACCGGTTCCGGTTATTATAAAAGCGAGGAGTCTTATCCGGACGGCTTGATGGTGAACGGTGGCGAGTTTCACCCGAAACGTTGTCTAGCCCTGCTTAATATGTACTTGATGGCCATTTACGGCCAACATACCAGCTGGGTACAAGGATACTACGACAACCAGATCTACTTGAACCGCAAGGCGATAGAAGACGCCAAGCTGGATTTGACGACTTTACAGAACAAGGCCGCCGAATTCATACAGGAATTTAGTGGCGTACAACTCGTCACTACGGGTAGAAGCTTGCTTACGGGTGACTGGAACGAGGGAACCGCCAAATTCCGTCAAGGTACGCATCATCTGAGACGGGGCGATCTGATCATCGAGTTGCAACCCGGTTGGAAAGTGAACCTCGACAATCCGAAAGAAAAAGTCAAGATTATACGCAATAATGCTGTTATCACCCCGCTGGTATTTATGGGCAACGGGTTGAAACCCCAACATATCTACCGCGAAGTCAAGGCCACTGAGGTAGCCCCCACGGTAACCCATGTGCTAAGAATCAGGCCACCAAACGCTACGCAAAGCTTGCCGCTCTGGGAGCTGACAACCAAATAATAGAGAATTGATTATTAAAGTTGATAATTATCAAGGGTTGTGGCTCTTCTTTCTATTTATTATTATCTAATTATTCAAACAACAAAGTAATAACAGACGATAGTTGCTCAACTATCCATTAACATAAGAATCATGGGATTTAATGAGTTTATGACGAAGCTGTTCGGCAATAAGTCGCAGCGTGACCTTAAAGAAATCACACCTTACGTAGATAAGGTAAAGGCCGTATATCCGTCAATCAAGGCACTCTCGAACGATGAGTTGCGTGCGAAAACAGATGAGATCAAACAACGTATCCAAGACTACGTAGCCGAGGAGAAAGCGCAAGTGGAAGAGCTTCGCAAAGGCATCGAGGATAAGGAACTGGAAGAACGTGAGGCGATCTGGGCCGAGGTAGATAAAATTGAGAAAGCCATCACGGACAAGATGGAAGTAGTACTGGAGCAATCCTTGCCCGAGGTATTCGCCATCATGAAAGATACGGCCCGCCGTTTCGCCGAGAATGAGGAAGTGGTAGTTACCGCTAACCAATTCGACCGGGATCTGGCCGCTCGTTTCGACTTTGTCCGCATCGAGGACGATAAGGCGATCTACGCCAATCACTGGAAAGCCGGTGGTAACGAGATCACTTGGGATATGATCCATTACGACGTTCAGCTATTCGGTGGCGTCGTTCTTCATAAAGGTAAGATCGCCGAGATGGCTACCGGTGAAGGTAAGACCTTGGTGGCTACCCTTCCGGTATTCTTGAACGCCTTGACACGTAACGGTGTACACGTGGTAACCGTGAATGATTACTTGTCAAAACGTGACTCCGAGTGGATGGGACCGCTTTATATGTTCCACGGGCTTTCCGTAGACTGTATCGATAAGCACCAGCCGAATTCCGAGGCTCGCCGTAAGGCTTATGAGGCGGATATCACGTTCGGTACGAACAACGAGTTCGGTTTCGACTACTTGCGCGACAATATGGCGATCAGCCCGAAAGACTTGGTACAACGCAAGCATAACTACTCCATCGTCGATGAGGTGGACTCCGTATTGATCGATGACGCTCGTACGCCGCTGATCATCTCCGGACCGATCCCTCGTGGCGAGGAACAATTATTCGAGCAATTCCGCCCGAACGTGGAGGTTGTCGTGAACGCGCAGAAAGACCTTTGCTCCAAACTATTGATCGAGGCCAAGAAGAAAATGGCTAGCGACGACCAGAAGGTCGTTGAGGAAGGCTCTATCCTTCTGTACCGCTCCTTCAAGGGATATCCCCGCAACAAGGCGTTGATCAAGTTCTTAAGCGAGCAAGGCGTAAAGGCCCAAATGTTGAAGACGGAAGAATATTTCATGTCCGAGAACATGCGCCATATGCACGAGGCGACCGATGAGTTGTATTTCGTGATCGACGAGAAGAACAACAGTATCGAATTGACGGATAAAGGTATCGACCTATTGACCGGTAAGACGGACGACCCGACCTTCTTCGTACTTCCCGATATCACTTCCCAATTATCCCAATTGGAGAATATGACAGGAACCGAGGAAGAGAAACAGGCCCAAAAGGACGAGATATTGGCGAACTATTCCGTCAAGAGCGAGCGTGTACATACCATCAACCAATTATTGAAAGCTTACACCTTATTCGAGAAGGATGATGAGTATGTGGTTATGGACAACAAGGTCATGATCGTTGACGAGCAGACGGGTCGTATCATGGACGGACGTCGTTATTCCGATGGCCTGCACCAAGCGATCGAGGCTAAGGAACGTGTAAAGGTAGAGGCCGCTACACAAACATTCGCCACGATCACCTTGCAGAACTACTTCCGTATGTACCATAAGTTGTCCGGTATGACCGGTACGGCGGAGACGGAAGCAGGCGAGTTCTGGGATATCTACAAATTGGACGTAGTAGTGATCCCGACCAACCGACCGATCGCCCGTAACGATATGAACGATCGTATCTACAAGACAAAACGTGAGAAATATAACGCTGTTATCGAGGAAATCGTTCAGCTGACGGAAGCAGGCCGTCCGGTATTGGTGGGAACAACATCCGTAGAGATCTCCGAGCTATTGAGCCGTATGCTTACGATGCGTAAGATCCAGCACAATGTATTGAACGCTAAGTTGCACCAGAAAGAGGCCGAGATCGTGGCCTTGGCGGGTCAAAAGAGTACGGTTACGATCGCTACCAACATGGCCGGTCGTGGTACCGATATCAAGCTGTCCAAGGACGTGAAAGACGCAGGCGGTTTGGCTATCATCGGTACGGAACGCCATGAGAGCCGTCGTGTAGACCGTCAGTTACGTGGTCGTGCCGGACGTCAGGGAGACCCGGGTTCTTCCGTATTCTTCGTTTCACTGGAAGACGACTTGATGCGTTTATTCGCTTCCGAGAAGATCGCCGGCTTGATGGATAAGCTTGGTTTCAAGGAAGGCGAGGTTCTGGAGCACAATATGTTGAGCAAGTCCGTAGAACGTGCCCAGAAGAAGGTAGAGGAAAACAACTTCGGTATCCGTAAACGTCTGTTGGAATACGACGACGTGATGAACTCGCAACGTAACGTAATCTACACCCGCCGTCGCCACGCCTTGATGGGAGAGCGTATCGGTCTGGACGTATTGAACACGATTTACGATACTTCTACAGCTATCGCCGATCAACACGCCGAGGACTTCGAGGGCTTCAAGTTGGAATTGTTCAAGACATTCGCCATGGAAAGCCCGTTCACGGAAGACGAATTCAAGAGCATGAAACCGGAGCAACTCGTAGAGAAATTGTTCGAGGAGGCATTGAAGACTTATAAACGTCGTATGGAACGCATGACGCAAGTCGCTCACCCGGTCATCAAGCAAGTGTACGAGAATCAAGGAGCGATGTACGAGAATATCATGATCCCTATCACGGACGGCAAGCGCATGTATAATGTATCTTGCAACCTGAAAGAGGCTTACGACACGGAATGTAAGGCAATCGTTAAATCCTTCCAGAAATCAATCGTATTGCATATGATCGACGAGGGATGGAAAGAGCATCTACGTGAGATGGATGAGCTGCGCCACTCCGTACAAAACGCTAGCTACGAGAACAAGGATCCTTTGTTGATCTACAAACTTGAATCTTACAACCTGTTCAAGACAATGGTAGACAACATGAACCGTAAGACAGCCGCCATCTTGATGCGTGGACAGATCCCGGTACGTGAGGAGCCGACCGAGGAGCAACGCCAAGCCATGCAAGCCCGTCAAGCGGCCGTAGCCCAGCAAGCCGCCCAAGCGATCGCCGAGGAAAGAGCCCGTCAACGTATCGCCGTACAAGAGGCCGCCCCGGAGAAGCACGAGGATATGAGCCGTTACCGCACGGAGAAAACAGACTTGAGCGGAAACAACACCCAAGCCGAGGCACCTCAACCGAAGCAAGCTCCGGTCCGTGCCGAGAAACGAGTAGGACGCAATGATCCATGTCCTTGCGGAAGTGGCAAGAAATACAAGAACTGCCACGGACAAGGTTTATAAGGAACAAGAAATAAGATAAAAAAAGAGGGACAGAATACCAATCTGTTCCTCTTTTTTGTATATTGCAGGCATATAAACCCATTAAATGCTACCATTATGATTATTGGAATTCCAAAAGAAATCAAGAACAACGAGAACAGGGTAGCTCTTACTCCCGCCGGAGCCAAAGAGTTGGTGAAAAGAGGTCATACCGTGTATGTGCAACACACGGCTGGTATAAACAGTGGTTTCGCCGATGACGCCTATGTGGCGGCAGGGGCCCGGATACTCCCGGCCATTGAGGATGTATATGGAATTGCCGAAATGATCGTAAAAGTAAAAGAGCCGATCGCCAGCGAATATCCCTTGGTACGCAAAGGACAGCTTGTCTTCACCTACTTCCATTTCGCATCCGACGAGGCTCTCACCCTTGCCATGATAAAGAGCGGCTCCATCTGTCTGGCTTACGAGACCGTGGAGAACCCAGATCATACGTTACCCCTTTTGATTCCTATGAGTGAGGTGGCCGGACGCATGTCCGTACAGGAAGGCGCCCGTTTCCTTGAGAAACCGCAAGGTGGCAAAGGCGTATTGCTAGGTGGCGTGCCAGGCGTGAAACCGGGTAAGGTATTAGTTTTAGGCGGTGGTGTGGTAGGCCACAACGCCGCCTTGATGGCCGCCGGGCTAGGCGCCGATGTCACGATTGCCGACATCTCGCTTCCCCGCTTGCGCTATCTGTCCGAGACGATGCCGAAAAACGTGAAGACATTGTTCTCTTCCACGCATACGATCGAACAGGAATTACCCACAACCGATTTAGTGATCGGCGCCGTATTAATCCCCGGAGCCAAGGCCCCGCACTTGATCACCCGGGATATGTTGAAGTTATTAAAACCGGGCAGCGTATTGGTAGACGTAGCCATCGATCAAGGCGGTTGCTTCGAGACCTCCCATCCGACTACGCACGCCAATCCGGTTTATGAGATAGACGATATCCTCCATTACTGCGTAGCCAACATTCCGGGAGCGGTCCCGCAGACTTCCACGTTAGCCTTGACCAACGCTACCCTGCCGTACGTGATCAAGCTTGCCGACAGAGGTTGGGAAAAAGCCTGCGAAGAAGATCCGGGCCTAGAACTGGGATTAAACATCGTGGAAGGAAAGATTGTCTACCCCGCCGTGGCTGAGGCTTTTCCTTCACTCAAAGCATAAGTTTCAAAGAATCTTTCATCAGTAGGGATTGCCGTAAGCAATCCCTTTTTTATGTTTTCTATTTTTATTGTTTTCTAAAAAACGTAAAATATCTTGGCTTCTTTTCCCGCACGCCTTAACTTAGAGCACAAAATCAATCAAATTTAATAATTACCATGAAGAAAATTGTTTTATTAGTGGCTTTATGCCTATGTGTCGGAAACCTATTCGCACAAGACGCTGACAAATTAAGAGATGAAGGTGACGCTGCTTTGAAAGCAAAAGATTACGCTACCGTCGTAACAAAATACGGCGAATACTTGAAACAAAACAATTACCAAGACACCGCCCGTATCTTCAATTGCGGATACGCCGCTAATCAAGCGAAGAACTACGCCGAGGCCGCCAAATACTTCGACATGGCCGTTAAGATGAACTACAACGTAGACGACTCTTATGTAGGCGAGGCTATGGCTTACCGTAACTTAAACAAGACTGAAGAATTCCTGACTACGGTAAAAGAGGGATTAAAAGTGATTCCCGATGGAAACAAGAATAAGACCAATCTGGAAAAGTTGCTTTACGGTTACTGCATCAAACAAGGACAAGCCGCCCAAAAGAAGGGAGATCTGGCCGGTGCCGAGAAAATGTACAAAGAGGTCCTAGCCGTATCGAACAAGGATTACCAGAGCAACGCTTACTACAGCCTTGGCGCCATGCTGTATGGCAACGGAGCGAAGATATTACAGGCCGCTACCCCGATCGCTACTTCCGAGCCGGATAAATACAACGCCGAGAAAGCGAAAGCCGACAAAGACTTCAAGCAAGCGAAAGAATATTTGACAAAGGCTGTCGAACTCGACCCGAAAGACGAGAACTCCAAGAAGATCCTCGCTTCTATCAACGACATCCTGAAATAAGAAAGAGGACTTTATTCATACAAAAAAACCTCCCGGATCACATAGAAAAGTGATCCGGGAGGTTTTTTGTATCTAGTTGTAGAGACGTACGTTACTTGAAGAAGAAGCGGAAGATGTCATTTCCATTCGCATAGATCAATAAAGCGAACAGGATAAACATACCTGCCATTTGGGCATACTCTAGGAATTTATCGCTCGGTTTGCGACGGGCCACTACCTCATAGATCAAGAACATCACGTGTCCGCCATCCAAGGCCGGAATCGGCAAGATATTCATGAACGCCAAGATGATAGATAGGAAAGCCGTACGTTCCCAGAAAATCCGCCAATCCCAGACAGACGGGAACAATCCGCCGATCGTACCGAAACCGCCCAAACTGGAGGCACCTTCCTTCGTAAACACATATTTCATGTCGTTCACATATCCCTTCAAGGTATTAATACCTAATTTAATACCGGCGGGGAACGACTCGAAGAAACCGTATTTGCGGGTCACGGTCTGATAGAGATCCGTAGGCAACATCACCGCTACGCCAATTTTCCCGGCCGAGTCCGTCCTCATGGTCAAGGACTCCAACTGGCCGTTCCGGTAGAAATCTACTGTCACCTCTTCACCCTTATTCTCTGACAATAACCCAGAGGCATCATAAAACGTCGGGGTAGCCACACCGTTAATAGCCACCACGCTATCCTTCGGCTGCATGCCGGCAAGAGCCGCCGGGGCATTCTTGTCGGGAAGCTCACGAACAACCATCGGGATACGCAAAGGATCGGCGAAGCCTTTTCCGTCACGCATGCAACGTTGCATCATATCCTCCGGTATGGAGATCACGGTCTCCCGCCCGTCACGGAGCACCGTCACGGTCTTTGCCTCCACCACCTTGCGGAAACTGTCGCTACCGAAACGCTCCAACTCCTCATTGTCCGCTCTCAGCAAGATATCACCGTCCTGAAAACCGACGTTCTGGAACGTCTCGCTATAATTCATACCCATCTTCATGTTCTTCAAGGGCAAGTACGTATCGCCCCACGTAAACAAGATCATGGAATAAATAAACAAAGCCAGCAAGAAGTTGAACACCACGCCCGCTACCATAATCATCAAACGCTGTCCGGCCGGCTTGGAGCGGAACTCGTAAGGCTTGGGCGGCTGGGCCATCGCCTCCTTGTCCATACTCTCGTCGATCATACCGGAGATCTTACAATATCCTCCCAACGGAAGCCAGCCTACACCGTATTCCGTGTCACTGTTTTTCGGCTTGTACTTGAATAGCGAGAACCACGGATCGAAGAAGAGGTAGAACTTCTCTACCCGCACCTTGAAAATCCGGGCAAAGATAAAATGCCCGAACTCGTGGACAATCACCAGTATCGATAAGCTCAAGATGAGCTGTAACGCCTTAATCAAAAAAGTTTCCATCTACTATTGTTTGTTCTGTTTTAAATTATTTCAAAATAACTCGGCCGCCAACCGCCTAGCCTCGGTGTCGGTAGCCACGTAATCCTCATACGAGGGATTGACGATAAACGAGGCTTTCCGCATAGTCCGCTCGATCACGTCGCTCATTTGCAAGAAGCCGATACGATCTTGCAGGAAGGCAGCTACCACCACCTCATTGGCGGCATTCAAGATACAGGGCATATTCCCTCCTTGGCGGGCCGCCTCGAAAGCGAAAGCCAAGTTGCGGAAACGTTCCATATCCGGCTCCTCGAACGTCAAAGTCGAATATTGGTTAAAATCCAGACGGGGCGCCATGCTCCTCATACGTGTCGGAAACGAGAAAGCGTAGGCGATCGGCAATTTCATGTCGGGAATTCCCAGCTGGGCGATCACGGCGCCATCCTCAAACTGCACCATCGAGTGGATCACCGACTGTGGGTGCACCACCACCTGTACCTGATCCGGCGTGACATCGAACAACCATTTCGCCTCGATCATCTCGAAGCCCTTGTTCATCATCGAGGCCGAGTCTATCGTGATCTTCGCCCCCATCGTCCAGTTCGGATGCCTCAAGGCCTGCGCCTTCGTCACGGTAGCCAGCTCCTCCAGCGTCTTCCGCCGGAACGGACCGCCGGAAGCCGTCAGCAAGATCTTCTCGATCGAATTATCGTACGCACCTGTTAAACATTGAAAAATGGCCGAATGTTCCGAGTCCACCGGCAAGATAGGCACCTTATGCTCGGCGGCCAGCTTCATGATCAGCTCGCCGGCCACGACCAAAGTTTCCTTATTCGCCAAGGCGATCGCCTTTCCCGCCTTGATCGCCGAGATCGTCGGTCGCAAGCCGGAATAACCCACCATCGCCGTCAGCACCATATCGATCGGCTCCGACTGCACCATCTGGGCGATAGCGTCGGCACCCGCCCATACCTTGATCGGCAAGTCCTCCAAGGCCTCTTTCAGCTCGGGATATTTCCGCTCGTTGGCGATCACCACCACCTCCGGCATATATTTCCGGGCCTGATTGATCAATAAGTCCACTTGGTTATTCGCGGTCAAGGCATACACCTCGAAAAGATCGGAATGCTCGCTCACTACCTCCAAGGCTTGGGTTCCGATGGAACCGGTCGAGCCTAATATCGCTAACTGTCTTTTTTTCATGGAATATCAAAAAGCTATATATTCTTCCGGATTCACAGGATTGCCCTTATACCACAACTCGAAATGCAGGTGCGGCCCGGTAGACAACTCTCCCGTATTCCCGACCAAAGCGATCGCCTCACCGGCTACCACATGGTCTCCCACCTCTTTTAGCAACAATTCGTTGTGCTTATAAACCGAGATGAATCCGTTCTTATGTTGTAATTGAATTACGTTTCCGTGGTTCGGATCGAAACCGGTATAGATCACCGTACCATCCAACGTAGCCAAGACACTCTCCTTCGGGGCCGCGGCCAGATCCACGCCATAATGATGGACATCCGTCTCATAATGAGAGGTGACCACGCCATTCACGGGCTTATAGAAAAAGACCCCCTCGGTCGGGACCTTGCCCGGGTCGGTCAATACCGATAAATTATATTTCTCCTCTTCCTCGTAATCTTTCACGAAGCGAGTCTCTTCCTTGCTACGAGGAATCTCATAGTTAATATCGTTGCTAGCCAAAGAATCTATCTGGCGGATCGAGTCCAAGGGCATCGTACCGGAAATGATTCCGGCCACGTTATCCAGATAAAGGGACTGGATCTCGATCATACGCTCCAACGAATCCGCCCGCAAGGCATTCTGCATAATCTCCTTGCGAACCTCCACGTCGAGATAACCCGGCAAGTAGTTGCGAATCGGTGTCTTGATGATGATAAAAGCGGTAACGGCGATCAAGAAAAAGGCGAACACCGCCAAAGTGACAAACGCCGATAACTGCGAAAGCCGGAAAGACCACACCTCCTCCAACGTCCCCTCATTGATGAAGGAAAGTTTATATTTAAACCGGATCCGGTGCCAAAACGATTTCGTATTCTTCTTTTTCAACCCCTAATCTTCAATTATAAATTCTCAATTATAAATCAATCAGTCCCTCCGGCAAAGACACAGTGAGGCTACGGGCCTCATGGTCGGCCTCGGTGATCAACTCCTCCACGGCTGGGATCAACAGCTCCTCGCCTTTATGATCGACACGCAGAAGGACGTTGATTGTCGTCTCATCCACGTCTGTTATCTCTCCTAAATAGCCTTTCTGTACGTCCGTCACGGTATAACCGATAAAACTGTCCCACGTCATATCCCCCACGAGATCCTCCTCGTCCACGGCGTCCAAAGGATAAAACACCTCCTTGCCCACAAACATACGAGCATCCTCCTCGGAATTCACGTCCTCCAGTTTCACCAAGACCACCGTATCGGTCTTATAGCGGAAATCCTCCACGAAGAACGGTACCAAGATACCATCCATCTCGCAAACAATGTACGGGTCCTCGGCATCTTCCAGCACATCGCTATTCGTCACCAACGACAACTCCCCCTTGATGCCATGGGGCTTGGCAAACTGCCCGATCTTGAAAACCTCTTCTTCTCTAATCATCGCCTAAAATCTTTAAATCCTCGTGATACGTGCCCCGATCCGGTTCAATCGCTTATCGATCCCTTGATATCCCCGGTCGATCTGGTCTATATTATGGATCGTGCTGGTGCCCTCGGCGCTCATGGCGGCGATCAGCAAGGCGATACCCGCACGGATATCCGGGGATACCATCGTAGAGCCCCGTAACTTGAAGCGGTTGCCCAGCCCGATCACCGTAGCCCGGTGCGGGTCGCAAAGGATGATCTGGGCTCCCATATCGATTAGCTTGTCCACAAAGAACAAGCGGCTCTCAAACATTTTCTGGTGGATCAGCACGCTTCCCACGGATTGCGTAGCCACTACGAGAAATACGCTCAGCAAGTCCGGTGTAAGCCCCGGCCAAGGAGCGTCGGCGATGGTCATGATAGAACCATCGATAAACGTATCGATCTCGTAGGAATCATGCCGGGGGATATAAATATCATCGCCTCGCTGCTCCACGGTAATACCCAAGCGGCGAAAAGCGTCCGGGATGATCCCCAGCTTATCATATCCTGTATTCTTGATGGTGATCTCCGATCCGGTCATAGCGGCCATACCGATAAAGCTACCCACCTCGATCATATCGGGGAGGATGGTATGCTCCGTGCCGGAAAGCGACCGTACACCTTCTATTGTCAATAGGTTAGAACCGACACCTGAGATTCTCGCTCCCATGCGGTTCAGCATCGTGGAAAGTTGTTGCAGGTAAGGCTCGCAGGCGGCGTTATAGATCGTCGTCACCCCCTCGGCCAGCACGGCAGCCATCAAGATATTCGCCGTTCCGGTCACGGAAGCCTCGTCGAGCAGCATATAAGCGCCTTTCAACTGGCGTGCCTCTATCTCGTATACTTGCCGCTCGGCGTCGTAGCTAAAGCAAGCGCCCAGCTTCTGGATTCCCACGAAGTGCGTATCCAGCCGGCGTCGCCCGATCTTGTCGCCACCCGGTTTCGGGATCAGCGCCCTGCCGAAGCGGGCTACCAACGGGCCTACGATCATCACGGAACCCCGCAGGCTACCACTCTTGCGCAGGAACTCCTCGGTACGTAAATACTCCATGTCCACGTCGTCCGCCTGAAAGGTATAGGTATCGGCGGACGGATGCTCCACCTTGACCCTCATATCCCTAAGGAGCTGGATTAAGTTATTCACGTCCAAGATATCGGGCACATTGTGTATGGTCACCTTCTCCGGTGTTAGCAATGTCGCACAGATCACCTCCAGCGCCTCATTCTTGGCGCCTTGCGGGACGATCTCGCCGGACAAGCGATAACCACCTTCTATAACGAACGAGCTCATCTGCCTTTACGCGTAAAGTTTCTTTTGTGGGCGCCACTGTTATTACGGGCCAATATATCACGGCTCTCGGCCAGTTTATGTTCCTCCTCGCTCAATACGATCTTGCTGCCGGAGAGTTCGTCCAGATCCTTGAAGATCTTACGGTCGTCCACGCTTTCCTTGTTCCAAGTAAGGAACGATTTCTTCATCTGGTTGGCCAGCAGTCGCACGAGCTGGTCTTTCTCCATGCCGGGTTGCAGCTCCGTGGCCTTGCGGATCATCAGCTCCAAGGTCTTTCCGTAATGGCGGTAGCGTATACGGTTATTGTTGTACGGGATACGAGGCGGACGGCTATACAGGTTCTCCTTCTTGATGATCTCGTACGGATAGTCTATATCGAGCTTAAAATCGGCCATGATCGCCAGATGATCCCAAAGGATATGCTTAAAGTCGTTTACGTCACGCAAGTGCGGGAACATGTTTCCCATGATGTTGATAATCGTGTTGGCGCAACGCTTACGCTCTTCCCTGTCTTGGATAGTCACGCAATAGTCCACCATATTTTGGATATTGCGTCCGTATTCGGGCAAAGTCAATCTTTTTCCTTCTGTATTGTATTTCATTCTTTACATTTTGTTTATCGCGAAGATAGGTATATTAATTGAGAATTGAAAATTGAGATTCGAAAGTTACCTCTCGTTAGGCTTAATTATCAATTCATAATCTACCACGTCCAGCCACCGCCCGAATTTCAGCCCTACTTTCTCGAAGTGGGATACTTTTCTGAACCCCAGCTTCTCATGCAGCGAGTAGCTGGCCTCATTCCCCTCAGTGATGCAGGCGATCAGGGCGTGGTAGCCGCCTGCCCGACATTCCTCGATCAGCCTTTCCATAAGCTGCCGGCCGATCCCCTTGCCCTTGTATCTCGGGGATAAATAAACGGTGGTCTCAAGCGTATATTTATAAGCTGCCTTTTCTTTCCACGTATGGGCATAGCAATATCCCACGACCTCATCCTGATCCACGTACACCAGATAAGGATAGCTCGCCGAGATCCCGGCTATGCGACCCTCCATCTCCTCCACCCGCAAAGGTTCCGTCTCAAACGTAGCCACGCTATTCACGACATATTCATTGTATATATCCACGATCGCCTTGGCGTCTCGCAAACTCACATTCCGAATCATATTCATTTCGCTAAAACAATCCGATCCGGGAAAGAATCTCTCTTTGCCCGGACCGGATCTATCATCGAGTCAAATAACTATTTTTTCTAAGCCTTCTACTCAGACAAGGCCTTGATCACCTCTTGGTTCGCCTTGCGCACCTCGGCCTCGTTGATCTTGATCACTTTACGGTCGTAGGTCATAAGGCCGTTCACCTCGCCTTCCACGTCCGTGGTTTGCGTGTAGACAGCGGCGGAGAAACCCTTCGGGACCATCGCCTTCAACTCCTTGGCGTACTTCACGTACTCGGCGGTCACCTCATCGCTATTCTTAAACTGTACATAGCCCCAGTTGCGTTTATTCCACCACAAATGGTTCTCCACGGCCAAGCCGATACCACCATACTCGCCCAATACGTTTACACGCACCGGATCGAACAGGTACATCGCCGGGCCCGGGTAATTATGCAAATCCAAGATATCGCCGCACGCACGGAAATTACCGCCACTGGCCGGATTCACCAGACGGGAAGGATCGTATGTTTTTGTCCACTCGGCAGCCTTCTCGGTATCGAACTGGCCCCAAGCCTCGTTGAAGGGCACCCATACTACTACGCTAGGATTCGAGACGCACAGGTCCATGATCTCCTTCCACTCCTTGTAATAATTACGGATAGACTCCTCGGTACGCTCCTTGTCGGTTCCACCGTTATACGTATGAGGCGCCCATTGGTTACCCATGTCGCCGCTAGGCATATCCTGCCAAACCAGCATACCTTCCTTATCGCAATGATAGTACCAGCGGGCCGGCTCTACCTTCACGTGCTTGCGGATCATGTTGAAGCCCCACGCTTTCGTCTTCACGATATCATACAGCAACGCCTCGTCCGTGGGAGCCGTGTAAAGCCCGTCGGGCCACCAGCCTTGATCCAGCGGGCCGTATTGGAACAGGTTCTTGTTGTTCAAGCGCATACGCATGATGCCGTTGGCGTCACGCTCGGCGGATATCTTACGGAAGGCGGTGTACGATTTCACCTCGTCCACCTTCTTGCCATTCTTCGACAAGCTCACCTTCATATCATATAAATAAGGATTGGAAGGTTCCCACAACGTAGGATTTTGCACGGCCAAGCGTAATTCTGTCCCTTGTACGCCCTTGGCGGTAGCAACCACCTGCCCCTTATCGAGCAAGCTGACCTCCACGATGTCCGACACCGGGGAGTCGGAACAAGCCCCGACCGTCACGCTCATCACGCCATTATCGATATTCGGGATCGCCTTGATAGAGGTGATATGCGAGGAAGCGACCGGCTCCAGCCATACGGTCTGCCAGATTCCGGTGACCGGCGTATACCAGATTCCCTCCGGGTTGGCCACTTGCTTTCCACGGGGTTGGTAGCCTTTATCGCTCGGGTCCCATACACGCACCACCAGCTTATGCGTACTTTTGCCATTCAGATAGGGAGTGATATTCAAGGAAAACGGGGTAAAGCCTCCCGTGTGGGAACCGATCAGGATATCATTCACGAACACGTCCGCTTTCCAATCCACGGCGCCGAAGTTCAACAAGATATCTTTTCCTTTCCATGAGGAGGGCACCGTAAAGGTTCGTTTATACCACAACTCATTCTTCTCCCCCACTTCTTTTTGCACGCCGGACAAGGAGGATTCCACGGCGAACGGCACCAAGATATTCCCATCGAAACTCGTCGGCTCCACCTGTCCTTTCGGAAGGATAGCGTATTCCCACTCGCCGTTCAAATTCTGCCAATCCGCACGTTCCATCCCGGGGCGTGGATATTCTGGCAATACATTCCGGGGATCTACTTTCTCAGCCCAGTCCGTCTTGATCTTGTCTCCGGCGGGCTTCCACTGCGCCCCGGCGCTACAAATCGTTGCGAACGCACAAAAGGCTAACAATAATTTTCTCATGATATTATTTACATTTTGAATTGATAATACACTTTCAAGTGACAAAGATAGTAGAAAATATCCAAAATCCACATCGTCTTCGAATACCAATAGGAGAACCGTACCCAAATCGATCTAACCATAAAATGCCCGGAATATCTCTTGTGACAGAATCTCACAAGATAAGGTTATTGTATTTTTTAATGTTCCTATTTTACATCAATATCATTTCCGGAAAAACACGTACGTGAATTTCCCAAAACACGTACGACTTTTCGGAAAAACATGTACGTGTTTCGACGCAAACATTACGATGTTTTTACGACTCTGATTTTCAACCCCTTGAAAACACGACCTGATTTTCTGCTTATTGTAAAATTCTTCTTATTCAAGGATACCCGGAAAAGGAGAAGTAATGGCACGACCTATTAAAAAGGAGCCGGATTATGTCCCGCTCGACACGGATTTACTAAGCAACCGTAAAATCCGTCAAATAAAGCGCAAATACGGATCTGACACTTTTCTATTATATATTGCCCTGCTTTGTGACATCTATGCCAATGGCTATTATATCACGGCTTACAAGGAAGAGCGTGAGCTTGCCTTTCTCCGCAAGGTATTCCAGCAATACAAGGCCGGTTACCCGCTGGAACGCCTTTATCCCGCCCGTGTCTACCAGTCCTTGCAAGAGCGGGGATTGATACACGATACCCCCGAGGAGAAACGCCACGCCATGAGCCTCTTCGCCCATTGGAGACCACCGGGTCACCTGCCCATCAGCGAGGACTATCGGCTGACGATGGTGCGACAGCAAGCCATGGCATGGTTGCTGCGGAGGTATTTCGATGGGCTGATAGCTAAAGAGAAAGCATAAGAACGAGTAGTATGCACTTGCATATCTGTTAATAATTCGCCAATAAAAACATTGATTTACAAAATATATAGTTATATTTGCATCGTCATGTGGCTATAGCGTTAGCTGAAAAACATGGCGACATATTATGTATTAGAGCATCGAGTGTTATTCTAGGCATTGTCAAACATCCCTAAAAGCAAAGTCAACTAGAATAACAAACTTCATGCTCACGCTGTTGTATTATCTCAAATATACAATAATGGCGTGAGCTGTCGTTTGTTATAGTTGACAAAGGTATGGGGATACCTGACAAGCCTATAACAATATAACGGCAGCTTCACGCTTTTTTTTGTGTCTGCCCATAAAAACTCTATTTCTCCAATAATTATACATTTGGCCTATAATTAATCGAATTTAACAACATGGCTTTTCGGAGGAAAAGCTTGGTTATTTAGTTAAATAAAGAAAAGAGCTATCTCGTTCGTGAGAATATAGGTAGCTCACTATTGTTTAACCTTTTTAATGCGTTCACATCCTATTGATGGTAGACTTGTGCCAATAGGCTATAGTTAAATTTTATCATCATTATCCATAATTTCCTTCAAACTATAATGGTATGATAAAAACTAATTGTACATTTAGGGCAATCCTATTTTAGTTGTTAACTAATTAAAACTGATTCAGAAACATGAGAACTTCTTTATTCATATTTTTCATGGTCATTTTTATTGGTTGTAGTGAAAATGACATTATCGATGAAGGGGAAAAACCAGAAGATCCTCAAGCCGAAATAGAGGTTTATTATGACCAAGAAAGTACAAGCTCAAGAAAACCTGATGCAGGCGCAAAAGTGTATTTGTATTATGACATTAATATAACGACAGAGTTTGGTGGCCTTGCATCTTATGAAGGAAATGGAATATTAAAGTATAAAAGGTATAATACAGTCATTAAGCCAGATTCTGTTTTATATACAGATTATTTAGGAAAGACTGTTTTTGATCTAAAGCCTATGGATGTGATGTCTATAGTGGCAGAAAGCTCTTATTTTCCAAATATGATAACCTATACAGTTTGCTTTCATCTAGATGAAAGCATGAAAATAACATTTGTATTCTCATAAGGCTGGGTACGCCCCTAGGTGATATAAAATGGGAACTATTCTTCTCACGCAAGAGAACACCCGGAAAGTATCGGACAAATAGACAACTCAACCCGAAAACCACCGAGGAAAGATTGTCCTCTTATTAAACTTCATCGTGCAATTTGATTATACAATTTAATAACGTACATTCGCGTACAAATAAATTAAATCTGTAGTCCGATGAGAACGCATTTACGCGAAAGCATGCTGGCGCTTCTTTTGATAGGTATCTTAGCCACGGGTTGCGATACCGGAACGAAGAAGGCTTCCGAAAACAGTATCACGTTTGATTCTATCAGCGTGGAAAAGACTTACCATTTGTTAGATAATCCGGATAATCCCAATTGCAATCTAGAGATCAAGTTCGTTTATCCCCGGAAATATTCGGATAAAGAGGTTCTTAAGAACCTACAGAGACAGTTCGTCTCCTCTTATTTCGGCGAGAATTATGAGCAATTATCCCCCGAGGAGGCGGTACGGAAATATACCGACGACTATCTGGCCGCTTATAAGGATCTGGAAGAGGATTACAAGGCTGAGGTGGCGAAATCCGACGAGACACCGGTGGGCTCTTGGTTCTCTTACTATGAGATGTCGTCGGATGATATCGCCTTCAACCAAGACGATATCATCAGCTATACGGTAAGCTTCGAGAACTATACGGGCGGAGCGCATGGCGCACATTCCTACAATAACCATGTAGTGAACCTCAAGACCGGTAAGCCGATCACCGAGGAGGAGATATTCGTGGACAACTATCAAGACAATCTGGCGCGAATATTGGTAGATCAGATCGCCAAGCAAAACAACGTATCCGACGCCAAGGAACTGGAAAATATCGGTTTCTTTAGCGTGGACGAGATCTTCCCGAACGGGAACTTCCTCGTAGACGAGACGGGCATCACCTATTCTTTCAACGAATATGAGATAGCGGCATACGTGGTAGGCGTCACGAACGTCCATCTCCCTTACAAGGAAATCCGCTATTTGCTGCGGGATGACAGCCCGATAAGTCAGTTAATTGAAAATTGAAAATTGAGAATTGAAAATTAATGATAGATAAACCTATAAACAGTTGTCCTATGGAACAAAATACAGAGAAATTCTCAATTCCCAATTCTCAATTTTCAATTCTCACATCTTATTTCCCCGATCTCACCGACCGGCAAAAAGAGCAATACGCCGCCCTATATGACCTATATACGGATTGGAACGCCAAGATCAACGTGATCTCACGGAAGGATATCGAGAACCTATATCCGCATCACGTGCTTCACTCGCTGGGTATCACCGATATGCTGCGTTTCAAGCCGGGTTCCTCGGTGATGGATCTGGGTACGGGAGGCGGTTTTCCCGGCATCCCCTTGGCGATCTTATTCCCTGAGACCCATTTCCATCTGGTAGACAGCATCGGGAAAAAAATCAAGGTGGGACAAGCCGTGGCCGAGGCGATCGGGCTGGAGAACGTATCCTTCCGCCATTGCCGGGGCGAGGAGGAAAAGCAGCTTTTCGATTTCGTGGTAAGCCGTGCCGTGATGCCTCTGGCGGATCTGGTAAAGATCGTCCGCAAGAATATAAAGAAAGAACAGATCAACGCATTGCCCAACGGATTGATTTGTCTGAAAGGTGGAGAGCTGGCGCACGAGATATTGCCTTTCCGGAACCAAGCGATAAGCATGGATCTGAAAGACCATTTTAAAGAAGAGTTTTTTGAAACTAAAAAAGTAGTGTACGTACCCTTATGATTACGATAAAATCTTTCGAAGTAAACTATTTCTCCGAGAATACTTACTTGCTATACGATGATACCAAGGAGGCAGTCCTTATCGATTGCGGCTGCCTGCGCAAAGAGGAACAAAAAGAAGTAAGCGACTTTATCGCCCAGAACGGGCTGACGCTGAAACGTTACCTTTGTACGCACCTCCATCTGGATCACATATTCGGCAACGAATTCGTCCATAACACCTACGGGTTGAGCCCGGAAGCCCATAAAGCGGACGTGGAGGGCCTTCCCTCCCCCGAGGAGCAAGCCAAGGCGTTCGGCCTGCCGATGAAGGCGAAAAGCGTCCCGGTAGGGAAATATCTGGTAAACGGGGAAATCATAAAGTTCGGGAAATCCGAGCTGGCGGTATTGAGCGTTCCCGGTCATTCGCCCGGAGGCGTGGCTTTCTATAACAAGAAGAACGGTTTCGTGATCGTCGGGGATTCCTTGTTCGCCGGAAGCATCGGCCGTACCGATTTATGGGGAGGCAACCAAGATATACTGCTTGCCGCTATCAAGGACAAATTACTGTCGTTGCCGGACGAGACCGTGGTATACCCCGGCCATGGCCCCGAGACACGAATCATTGATGAGAAATTAAATAATCCTTATTTATAAAATACTAGAATTATGGACACAAATAAGTTTGTAAACCGCCACGTGGGCATCTCAGCGGAAGATATTCCCGCTATGTTGGAGACGATTGGCGTGAAGTCTTTGGACGAGTTGATCGATCAGACCATTCCGGCCAACATCCGTTTGAAAGAGCCGTTGAACCTCCCGGAGGCCATGACGGAACGTGAGTTCGCCGAGCATATCGCCGAGCTGGCTTCCAAGAACGAGGTATTCACCTCTTATATCGGTATGGGTTGGTACGACACGGTTTGCCCGGCCCCGATCCAACGTAACGTATTCGAGAACCCGGTTTGGTACACCTCCTATACGCCGTATCAGGCGGAAGTATCCCAAGGACGCTTGGAGGCGTTGCTGAACTTCCAGACTGTTATCTGCGAACTGACCGGATTGCCCTTGGCGAACTGCTCGCTACTCGACGAGGCGACAGCGGCAGCCGAGGCGGTTACCATGTTTCATGGTTCACGCAGCCGTGCGCAGGTGAAAGCGGAAGCCAATACGGTATTCGTTGACGAGAACGTGTTCGCCTCTACGCTGGCCGTCATCCACACCCGCATGATCCCGCAGGGCATCCAGGTGGTAGTGGGCGATTATAAGAAATTCGAGTTCACGCCGGACGTGTTCGCCGCCATCGTACAGTTCCCGAACGCGGATGGTTCGATCGAGGACTATAAGGAATTCGTGGCCCGTGCGGGCGCCGCCGGAGCCAAGGTAGGCGTAGCCGCCGACTTGATGAGCTTGGTATTGTTGACTCCTCCGGGAGAATGGGGAGCGGATGTCGTATTCGGTAGCAGCCAGCGCTTCGGTATCCCGATGTTCTACGGGGGTCCTTCCGCCGCTTTCTTCGCTACGAAGGACGATTATAAACGTACGATCCCGGGACGTATCATCGGTATCTCCAAGGACGCTTACGGCCATCCGGCTTATCGCTTGGCTTTGCAGACCCGCGAGCAACATATCAAACGTGAGAAGGCTACGTCCAATATCTGTACGGCTCAGGCGTTGTTGGCTACCATGGCCGGATTCTACGCCGTATATCATGGAGCGGAGGGGTTGCGTAACATCGCCGGACGGATTCATTCCACGGCCGGATTCTTGGCCAAGGAGTTGGAGAAACTGGGATATACGCAATTAAACAAGGATTATTTCGATACCTTGAAGATACAGCTTCCCGCACACGTGTCGGTGAACGCGCTGCGTGAGATCGCCTTGGAGTGCAAGGTGAACTTGCGTTACTTCGAGGCCGGACAAGTAGGCGTCAGCATAGACGAGACGACATTGCCTACGGACATAGGCGTATTATTATACATCTTCGCCGGCGCCGCAGGTAAAGACTATATGCTGGACGAGTCTATCCCCGCCCAGACTTATTTCGACGCTAAATTCGCCCGTACCTCCGATTTCTTGCAGCAAGACGTATTCAAGAAATATCATACGGAGACCGAGTTGATGCGTTACATCACCCGTTTGGGACGAAAGGATGTTTCCTTGACCCAATCCATGATCTCGCTGGGATCTTGCACGATGAAGCTAAACCCGGCTTCTACGATGTTGCCGCTTAGCCGTGCGGAATTCATGAATATCCACCCGTACGCTCCAGAGGAGCAAGTGGAAGGCTATACGGAGCTGATCGAGAACCTGTCTTCTTACTTATGCACGATCACGGGCTTCAAGGGCTGTACGTTGCAACCGAACTCCGGCGCCGCTGGCGAGTACACGGGTCTTCGTGTGATCCGTGCTTATCAGGAAAGCATCGGCCAAGGCCATCGTGATATCGTTTTGCTTCCGGCTTCCGCCCACGGAACCAACCCGGCCAGCGCTATCCAATGCGGGTATAAGACCGTAACCGTTAAATGCGACGAGAATGGTAATATCGATCTGGAAGATTTCCGTGCGAAAGCCGAGGAGAACAAGGAGCGTTTGGCTGCCAGCATGATTACCTATCCGTCTACGCATGGTATCTTCGAGGTGGACATCAAGGAGATGTGCGACATCGTTCACGCTTGCGGAGGACAGCTTTATATGGATGGCGCCAACATGAACGCACAGGTTGGATTGACAAATCCGGGTACGATCGGCGCCGATGTATGTCACTTGAACCTGCATAAGACCTTCTCTTCTCCTCACGGAGGTGGTGGTCCCGGCGTAGGCCCGATCTGCGTGGCCGAGCATCTGGTTCCGTTCTTGCCGCAGCATCCGGTGCTTTGGGGCAGCGACTTGAATACGGTATCCGCGGCTCCTTATGGTAGCGCCGGTATCCTACCGATCACGTACGCTTACATACGCTTGCTGGGTACGGAAGGTCTTGAGACAGTAACGAAGACGGCCATCTTGAACGCCAATTACTTGGCCGCTAAGTTCAAGGATACGTACGGTATCGTCTATACCGGAGCGACAGGCCGTGTAGGTCATGAGTTGATCTTGGAATGCCGCACGGTAAAAGAGCGTTCGGGCATCGACGAGGGCGATATCGCCAAGCGTTTGATGGACTTCGGCTACCACGCTCCTACCCTATCTTTCCCGGTACACGGCACCTTGATGGTAGAGCCGACCGAGAGCGAGAGCAAGGCCGAGCTGGATCGTTTCGTAGAGGTAATGGAATGTATCTGGAACGAGATCAAGGAGGTGGAGGAAGGCAAGGCTTCGAAGGAGGACAACGTCTTGAAGAACGCCCCGCATCCGGAATACGAGGTGACCGCCGACGAGTGGAAACACGCGTATCCCCGCACGAAGGCCGCCTTCCCGCTGGAATGGTTGCACGACAGCAAGTTCTGGATTAACGTAGCCCGTGTAGATAACGCTTATGGCGATCGTAACTTGATCCCGACTTTATGCGCTTGCGAGATATGAAGAAGCTCTTTATCGCTTTGGCGGCCGTCGCTCTGACGGCTTGCGTCAAGGCGCCCGAGAAAACAGTCAAGGTCTACGCATGGCAAGGCGAAGGCGGGAATACCACCGAGCAAACCTTACAAGCGGACTTTAGTAAATGGCATGCCCACGGTGTAGACGGGATGTGCTACAACGCCGGCCACGACACGGAGAAAATCCAGCGTGCCGCCAAAGCGGCCCATGCCAATGGCATGGAATACCACGCATGGATTCCTGCCATGTTGCAACATGGATTGGACTCCACCCTCTACGCCGTGAACCGGAAAGGCGAGTCGGCCTATTCCGTACAGGCCTATGTCCCTTATTACAAATGCCTGTGCCCGAACCAAGAAGGTACGGCGGAGTTCTTGCTGGATCTATATGGCAAGGTAGCCGATATCCCGGAGGTGGATTATATCCATCTGGATTATATCCGTTACGTGGATGTCATCCTGGCCCGCGGACTTTGGGAAAAATACGGCTTGGTGATGGACGAGGAATATCCTACGGCGGACTATTGCTACTGTGACAAATGCGTGGCCGATTTCAAGGCCGCTACCGGTATCGACATCAAATCCGTAGAGGATCCTTCCAAATGCGCGGAATGGGCGCAGTTTCGTTGCGACCTGATCACGAAATTGGTAAATCGCATCGCCGACGAGGTTCACGGCAAAGGCAAGAAAGTGAGCGCCGCCGTATTCCCGGGGCCGGACTCTCACGCTAAATGGATGGTTCGTCAAGAATGGAATAAATGGAATATCGACGCTTTCTTCCCGATGAATTATAACGATTTCTATCTGGAGGACGCTTCTTGGCTGGCTCCGATCGTGAAAGAGGAAGTAGCCGCCGTGCAAGGCAAGAAGCCGGTTTATAGCGGTCTGTTCATCTGCGAGGATTGGCAGAACAAGGCGAATATCAAGGACCCGGAAGGCCATGGACTGATCCCGTCCGAGATCGAGGAGGCCGTAAGAGGCTCCATGGAGAACGGAGCGGCCGGCGTGGCGTTGTTTACGCCGGGCAACATGACGGATGAGCATTGGAAAGCTTTCGATAAGGCGATCCACCAACCGTATACCGTAAAGCCCTAATTCGTAATTACTATACGATAAAACAAAGACGAGGAGGCGCAGCTCTTCATTTTCTCGCCTGCGCCTCCTCTTTGACTTATCCATCTAATCTATCTTACTAATAAATAATATCATGACAACTAAGAAACAAGAGAAAATCAAATTCAGTAAAGCATTCTGGGTAGCGAACACCGTCGAGTTGTTCGAGCGAGCCGCTTATTATGGCGTATTTATCGTTATAACCCTTTATCTTAGCCGCATCTTAGGCTTTAACGACATTCAGGCCGCCAGCATCGCCGGTATCTTTTCCGCTTGTCTGTATCTGCTGCCCACATTCGCCGGAGCGTTGGCCGATAAGATCGGTTTCCGCAACTCGATGCTACTGGCTTTCACTTTGTTAACTTGTGGCTATCTAGGACTGGCTGTTTACCCTACTTGGCTTCAATCCGCCGGACTGGTTGAATACAGCACGACGACTACCTTTACGGGATTGCTGGAGAGCAATCTTCAGTACGGCATTATCCCTATCATGGCCTTGATCGTATGCGGCGGGGCTTTTATCAAGAGCGTTATCTCCGGCACGGTCGCTAAAGAGACTACGCCGGAAACCCGTGCGAAGGGCTTCTCTATCTTCTACGCGATGGTAAATATCGGGGCCTTCTCCGGGAAGACCATCGTGAAGCCGCTTCGTGAGGCGTTGGGCAACGAAGGTTTGATTACCTTGAACTATTTCTCGGCGAGCATGACCTTCCTTGCCTTGCTAGCCATCTGGTTCTTCTACAAAAGCGCTCAGCATTCGGGCGAGGGCAAGACGTTCGGGCAAATCTGGAACGCCTTGATCAAGGTTTGTAGTAACGGACGGCTCATTACATTAATCATCATTATCACCGGATTCTGGATGGTACAACACCAGCTGTATGCCACGATGCCAAAATATGTGCTTCGTTTGGCCGGCGAGGGAGCCTCTCCTTCTTGGTATGCCAACGTAAACCCTTTAGTCGTAGTTCTGACAGTCAATCTAGTAACACAGATGATGCGGAAGCGGACAGCGCTTACCTCCATGACGGTGGGTATGTTTATCATGCCGGTGTCCGCTCTTTGCATGGCATCCGGTAATATGCTGGATACTAATTCCTTGATCCTAGGGATGCATCCCGTAGCCTTCATGATGGTGGTGGGTATCGTCTTCCAAGGGCTGGCGGAGACGTTCATTTCCCCTCGCTTTCTCGAGTATTTCTCCTTGCAAGCACCCAAGGGAGAGGAAGGTCTCTATCTTGGATTCAGCCATTTGCATTCTTTCCTCTCCTCTATCTTCGGATTCGGGCTATCCGGTTTCCTTTTAAGCAAGTATTGCCCGGAGCCAACCCTGTTCGCCTCTCACGAGGAATGGCTGGCGGCAAGCGCGAACGCCCATTACATCTGGTATTACTTCGGTGCGATCGCCTTGGTATCCGCCGTAGCGTTGATCGTGTACGGACAAGTCGTAAAGAGGCTGGATAGCCAAAAGATTTGACCCAGTAAAACTACGAGGTCAAATCCATTACCTTTGATTTGACCTCGTAGTTCTAAAATATCTAATCCAATCACATGGATTTGACCTTTAAGGCTTGCGATATCCAATCATAATCCGTAGATTTGACCCGGAAGAATCGCAAGATCAAATCCTTGAGAAAAAACAACCTTAAAACATATCATCATGGAAGAAACATTCAAGAGAATCCCCCCGGAAGATGTCTTTATCACCGTCTTCAAGCGTAAACCCACCGAAGAAGAGCTTTGGATGGGCGTCCCTCCCGACTTCGACGGCAACCGCCCCTCGGGCAACAACCTGATCGATCTCTTCGCCTATCTCATCCGCAAGTACGGCCGGATGGACACCAGCGAATACGCCCGCATAATGCAACTCAAGACCAGCGAGCTCCGGGGCGCCATCCTCGCCATCGGCGGCATGTCGGCGATGGAATGGCGCAACCGCTACCTTCTCCTCGAAGCTCAGGAGCTGATGGAGCGGACGGACATGAGCATCACCGAGATCGCCGCCAAGCTGGGTTTCTCGCAGCCCTCGGTATTCTCCAAGTTCTTCCGCACGCTGGCGAAATCGCAGCCTTGGGAATGGCGCATCGAGAAAAAAAAACCGGGCTCAAACCGGAAGAGAACCTATCATTGCTACGAGTAATCAGCAGGCAATACATGCTCAAACACACGCCAAGTGTGCAATTTCCTCCGCAAAGTTCTTTGTTATAAAGAATGTTTGATTACTTTTGCACCTCGAGATTAACAAGAAAGTAGAAGTATTACATCAATATAAAAATCTAATATTCCTATATAATATGAGTTTAAGAATTATAGTTTTAGCGAAACAGGTCCCGGATACACGAAACGTGGGAAAGGACGCCATGAAGGCGGACGGTACGATCAATCGCGCCGCCTTGCCTGCGATCTTTAACCCGGAAGACCTGAACGCGTTGGAACAAGCGTTACGCTTGAAAGACGCTTACCCCGGGACGACAGTTACGCTGCTGACGATGGGCCCGGGACGTGCCGCCGAAATCATCCGCGAGGGTTTGTATCGTGGTGCTGACGGCGGTTTTTTGTTGACCGACCGTGCGTTTGCCGGAGCCGACACGTTAGCCACATCCTATGCGCTTGCCACGGCTATCAAGAAAATCAACGATTATGATATTATCATCGGTGGTCGCCAAGCGATCGACGGCGATACGGCACAGGTAGGTCCGCAAGTCGCTGAGAAATTAGGACTGACCCAGATCACGTATGCCGAGGAAATCCTAAACGTTGATAAGGAGGCCGGACGTATCACCGTAAAACGTCATATCGACGGGGGTGTCGAGACCGTGGAAGGTCCGCTTCCTATCGTTATCACCGTGAACGGCTCCGCCGCTCCCTGCCGTCCCCGCAACGCGAAGTTGGTACAAAAGTACAAACACGCCATGGGTAAACAGGAACGGGCCGTGCAACCCGCCTGTCACCAGGACGGTACGCCGACTCTTCGCTACCCGGAATTGTACGAGACCCGCCCGTATTTGGATATTCAAGAATGGAGCGTAGCCGACGTGAATGGTGACTTGGTTCAATGCGGCCTTAGCGGTTCGCCGACGAAGGTAAAAGCGATCGAGAATATCGTCTTCCAAGCCAAGGAAAGCAAGACCATCTCCAGCGCCGACCAAGAAGTAGAGGATTTGATTGTCGAACTGTTAGCTAACCACACCATCGGATAAGATTATGAACAACGTATTTGTATATTGTGAGACAGAAGGCACGAACGTTGCCGATGTAAGTCTTGAGCTTCTGACTAAAGGTCGTAAGCTAGCCAATCAATTGGGCTGTGGGCTGGAGGCGATCGTTGCCGGGTCCGGCCTTGAGGGTGTAGAGAAACAAGTATTGCCTTTTGGCGTCGACAAGGTTCATGTGTTCGACGCTCCGGGTCTGTTCCCTTATACGTCACTTCCTCATTCCTCTATCTTGATCAATTTGTTCAAGGAGGAGAAACCGCAGATTTGCTTGATGGGCGCTACGGTGATCGGTCGTGACTTGGGCCCTCGTGTATCCTCGGCCTTGACAAGCGGCTTGACGGCCGATTGTACCTCTTTGGAGATCGGCTCGCACGAGGACAAGAAAGCGGGTATCACCTACGAGAACTTATTATATCAGATCCGTCCGGCGTTCGGTGGTAACATCGTAGCCACGATCATCAACCCGGAACATCGCCCGCAAATGGCGACCGTTCGTGAGGGCGTGATGAAAAAGGAGGTTTTGGACGAGAACTATAAAGGCGAAGTGATCCACCACGACGTAGCGAAGTATGTCCCCGAGACAGACTATGTGGTGAAAGTGATCAACCGTCATGTAGAGAAAGCGAAGCACAACCTGAAAGGCGCTCCGATCGTAGTAGCCGGAGGTTATGGCGTAGGCTCTAAGGAGAACTTTAATTTATTGTTCGATTTGGCGAAAGAGCTTCACGCCGAGGTAGGTGCCAGCCGTGCGGCTGTCGATGCCGGTTTCTGCGACCACGACCGTCAGATCGGTCAGACCGGTGTCACGGTGCGTCCGAAATTATATATCGCTTGCGGTATCTCCGGGCAGATCCAGCATATCGCCGGCATGCAAGACGCCGGTATCATCATTTCGATCAATAATGATGAGAACGCCCCGATCAACACGATCGCCGATTACGTAATCAATGGTACGGTAGAAGAGGTGATTCCTAAGATGATTAAGTATTACAAAAAGAACAGTAAGTAAGATTATGGCTAATTTCTATACAGATAATCCCAGCTTGAAGCATCATCTTCACCATCCGTTGATGAAGCGTATCGTAGAGCTGAAAGAGCGCGGCTATGCCGACAAGGATACATACGATTATGCTCCGATCGATTTCGAGGACGCAATGGATAGCTACGAGAAAGTATTGGAGATCGTTGGTGAGATTTGCGGGGAAATTATCGCCCCGAACGCTGAGGGCGTAGACCATGAGGGCCCCACGGTAGCGAACGGACGTGTCACGTACGCTTCCGGGACACAGCAAAACCTCGATGCCGTTCGCAAGGCCGGCTTGATGGGTATCGCTATGCCTCGCCGCTACAATGGGTTGAATTTCCCGATCGTCCCTTACATCATGGCCGCCGACTTGGTTTCCCGTGCCGACGCCGGTTTCGAGAACCTTTGGGGTCTACAAGATTGTGCCGAGACCTTATACGAGTTCGGCAACGAGGATCAACGCCAACGTTACATCCCTCGTGTTTGCGACGGAGAGACCATGTCTATGGACTTGACGGAGCCGGACGCAGGTTCCGACCTTCAATCCGTTATGTTGAAAGCTTCTTACAACGAGGCTGACGGTTGCTGGTATCTGAACGGCGTAAAGCGTTTCATCACGAATGGCGACGCTGACATCCATTTGGTATTGGCCCGTTCCGAGGAAGGTACGAAGGATGGACGTGGCCTTTCCATGTTCATCTACGACAAGCGCAATGGTGGCGTGAATGTCCGTCGTATCGAGAACAAAATGGGTATCAAAGGCTCTCCTACTTGCGAGTTGGTATTCAAGAACGCGAAAGCCGAGCTTTGCGGTGATCGTAAGCTAGGTTTGATCAAATATGTAATGGCTTTGATGAACGGTGCCCGTCTGGGTATCATGGCTCAAGCCGTAGGACTTAGCGAGGCTGCCTATCGTGAGGCTTATGCTTACGCCTTGGATCGTAAACAGTTTGGTAAGTCTATCATCGAGTTCCCGGCGATCGCTGAGATTATCGCCTTGATGCGTGCGAAAGCGGATGCTTCCCGTTCTATGTTATACGAGACCGCCCGTTTCGTTGACGTCTACAAAGCGTTGGATGATATATCCAAGGAACGTAAACTGACTCCGGAAGAACGTCAAGAATTCAAGAAGTACAGCAAGCTCGCGGATGCTTTCACCCCGATGGGTAAAGGCATGACTACCGAGTACGCAAACCAGAACGCTTACGACGCTATCCAAGTTCACGGAGGTTCCGGTTTCATGAAGGACTACGCTTGCGAACGTATCTACCGGGATGCCCGCATCACGAATATCTATGAGGGTACCACCCAATTGCAAGTCGTAGCGGCCATCCGCCACGTCACCACGGGTACTTACTTGAACCAGATTCGTGAATACCAAGCGATCGAGTATAAGCCGGAATTAGAGGCTCTGAAGAACAAACTTGCCGCTATGACCGAGAAGTATGAGAAAGTGGTAGCCAAGGTTACGGAGACAAAGGATAACGAATATATTGACTTCCAAGCTCGCCGTATGGTCGAGGCAGCCGCTCATTGCGTATTCGGCTACTTGCTATTGCAAGACGCAAACAAAGATGACAGCTTCCGCCGTTCCGCCGAGGTTTATGTAAACTACGGACAAGCTGAGATTGATAAGATCGAATCCTTCATCAACAACTTCAATCGTGAGGACTTAGCTTATTACAAACAACAGTAAATAGGTTTTCCTAGGATAAAATGAGGCGAGGATCAGTTACAGGTTCTCGCCTTATTTTTTTAACCGCCAAAGTACCCATTGCATACCGCCACGTAAAGACAGATACCAAAGGAAAGCCATCCATAAGGCATGATTCCCCATCGATTGATAAAACAAGTAATACATAATAAAGAAAGTGCCCGAGGCCACAAGCATCGAGTAAAGCATCTGGCGTGTGGCCGTGGCACCGATAAAGATACCGTCCCAAAGGAAAGCGGAGAATCCACATAAAGGAATCGCCAACACCCAATAGAAATAATCCCCGGAAGCTTCAATGACTGAGGTATCGTTCGTCAATAATCCCAGAAAATTCTTCCCTCCCAACGCATAAAGGATCGTGAAAGACAATGAGAGGCCGATTCCCCATAGGAACAATAAGCGAATGCATTTACGTAACCCCACATCGTTTTTGGCTCCAATAAAGCGACCGGCTAATGCCTCTCCCGCATAAGCGAATCCATCCATTATATAAGAGAACAAGGTAAATAACTGCATCAACAAGGTGTTTACGGCTAATATCACATCCCCTTGTCTCGCACCTGTAGAAGTAAAGAAAGTCGTAACAGCGACCAAGCACAAGGTCCGGAAAAATATATCACTATTGACTGAGAAGAAGCGACGCATCGCCTCCCTACCCCAAAGCCCGTTCCAATCAATATACGCTTTCAAACGTTTATAATATTTCAACCAAAGAGCAAACGCCATGAGGAGACCCGCATATTGGGCGATCAGTGTTCCCAACGCTACGCCTTCCACCTTCATACCCAGCACAAACACGAAACATAGGCTGGCCACAATATTCACGATATTCTGCGCGATAGCGATAAACATCGGGAAACGAGAATTCTGCATACCGATAAACCAACCGGCAAAGCCATATAACCCCAATACAGCCGGCGCTCCCCAGATACAGATATTAAAATAGAGAGAGGCCCATTGTTTTACCTCCTCCGTTGCGTCGATCAAAGTAAACGCAACCTTCAAGATAGGGTATTGAAGTATCAAAAGCCCCAAAGATATCAGGAAACCAACCCCGACAGACCGGAATAAGATCCGGGTAACTTCCGTCAAATCCCGTTTCCCGTACGCTTGGGAAGTCATACCGCTTGTCCCCATACGGAGAAACCCGAATATCCAGTAGATAATATTAAACAGCATCCCGCCTACAGCGATCGCCCCGATGTACGAAGCAGATCCAAGATGTCCCACGATCGCCACATCTATCAATCCCAATAAAGGTACGGTTATATTGGAAATAATAGAAGGTATCGCCAGTTGAAGTATTTTCTTATTCATATTAAATAGTGTCTAAATACGATATCGTTATCTCTTAAAACTCTCTTTCAGACTGATCAACGAAGGGATAAAAAAGGATATAATACCTATCAAACATAAAAAGCCCCCACTTATTATAAAGGTATTTCCAAGCCCGATAGAATCCGCCAAAAAGCCGGTACTCAAAAGACCGATCATCGAAGGAAGCATACTAAAGCTCATGTAAAAAGAGAATACCCTTCCCATAACTCCCGGATCAATGCGAGATTGGATAACCGTAGTAAAAGTAGCAAAATACAGGGAACCACAAACACCTCCTAAAGCCGTCAGCACCGCAAACCAGATAAAACCGGATACCGGTAACAACCCGGAAAACAAGAATGTCAATCCCAACGCTATATACATCCCATTAATCAACAGGATCTCATTCCAACGATATTTCTTAAGCCCCAGTAAAGCACCCGCGAGCAAGGCTCCTCCACCCCATGAAACCTCGACCAAACTCACTTGGAAAGCATTTCCGGCAAAGTGATTCAACGTCATCAACGGGAATAAGACACTTACCGGCATAATCACGAATGTAGCCAATATAGACAATAGGAATAACCACGATAGCCCATATTGGTTACGGACTTCCATAATCGCCTCTTTCGCCTCTCTCCAAAGATGCAATTCTGAATTTCGTTCCTCATGAGAAGGATCGGGAATAAAGACAAAGCAGAGCGATAGACAAGCGAACGCCGCTCCAGCCACATCCAATAAGAGGATATTCGTCATCTTCATCATCGTTATGAATAGACCGGCCAAAGCGGGCCCGGCGATATTACACACCGACTGGATCACCTGATTAATCCCAGCTATGCGCATCAACTCTGATTTTGGAGCCAGCAAAGGAACAGAAGCTTGCATAGCGGGCATATGAAAGGCAGAACCTACGGAACGAAGGGCCAATAACACATATATATGACTAATCTTAGCCAAATCAAAATAAAACAAGACCGCCAATATCAACGTACAAAAAGCAATAAAGCTATCTGCCATAATCATCACCCGCTTCCTTTTCCACCGGTCGATAAAGATCCCCGTGAAAAGCCCCAAAACAGATTGAGGTAACAAAGCGGCCATCGTAGCAAATGCCAATACCTCAGCGGAACCTGTCTCCAGACTCAACCACAAGACTATCGCGAAATTAACAATCGAACTTGTCAGTATAGATAAGAACTGCCCCGTCCAAATAATGGCAAATACTCGCTTCCAGTTATCCATATAAACGTGTTTGTATTAAAAAAACGAAGGCCGCGAGATTCACATCCGACGGCCTCCTACACTAACCCTTAACTTTAACCAATGAAAAACAATAATCTACTACATTTATTTCAATGCAGCTAAAGCCGCATCGTAATTCGGTTCGGTAGTAATCTCGGGAACAAGTTCCTCATAAACCACCTTACCAGCTCCATCGACCACTATTACGCCACGGGCTAATAACCCTTTCAGCGGACCGTCTACCAGAAGCATCCCATACTTATCCTCAAAACATGAACACCGGAACACTGACAATGTAATCACTTTATCAATACCTTCCGTAGTACAGAAACGTCCATGCGCAAAAGGTAAATCTTTAGAAACAGCTAATACCACCGTATCCGGATGCGAAGCGGCTTCTTTATTGAAGCGTCTTACCGATGCCGCACATACACTTGTATCCAAGCTCGGAAAAACATTTATCACCACTTTCTTTCCTTTCAAGTCGCTTAGCGACAATTCGGATAAATCACTTTTTACACCCTTAAAGTCCGGAGCCTCTGTCCCAACTTTTGGCAACTCGCCGTTCGTATGAATCTCGTTACCTTTTAATGTTACTTTTGCCATCTTTGTATGTAAATTAAATAGTCTTACTTTAAGTTGGCTGCGCAAATATAAGCAGCTTTCTGTCGATAAAACAAACGAAAATAAACAATGTTTTTTCATTTAACTCTATTTAACTACTGTTGCAAAATACAGATTACCTATCTTTGACGTCAAAATTAAAAACAGATGGATTGGATTATTATCGGCGGACTTCTTATAATCATCGTGACGCAAATCCTTTTGCGTCCTAAACAGCTAAATAATAACAAAGAAGACCTAGAAAAGTTACTAAACGAGATACAACGCTCGTTCGACCGTATCGAGAAAAACTTTAGGGAGGACTTCCGCCTGAACCGGGAAGAAAGCCGGTTAGTAGCAAAAGATAACCGAGAAGAGCTGGCTCGTTCCATGAATGAGTTCAAGGAAGCCTTCGAACGTGGAATCGATTCTTTTAACAGGTTGCAGAAAGAGAAATTCGCCGCCTTGGACGAACGCCAACAGAGATTAGTGGATAACACGGAAAAAAGGCTGGAAGAGATCCGAGTCACCGTAGACGAGAAACTTCAAAAGACATTGAATGACCGTATCGGGCAATCTTTCCGTTTAGTCACCGAACAATTAGAAAGTGTACAAAAAGGACTGGGCGAGATGCAAACCTTAGCACAGGATGTAGGAGGATTAAAACGGGTACTTAGTAATGTTAAGACCCGGGGAAATATCGGGGAGATCCAACTCAGTATGTTATTGGAGCAGTTATTGGCACCAGAGCAATACGAGGCGAATGTACATACCCGGAAAGGTTCGGATGCGGTCGTTGAATTCGCAGTCAAGCTCCCCGGGCGGGATGATGCCCGAGAATTCGTATACCTTCCCATAGATGCTAAATTCCCGAAAGATGTATACGAACAGCTCCTAGACGCTTACGATGCCGCAGATTCCCAAGCGATCGAGACAGCCGGAAAATTATTGGAGACAACGATCAAGAAGATGGCTAAAGATATTTCGGACAAATATCTGGCACCTCCCGCCACGACCGATTTCGGCATTATGTTCCTGCCGTTCGAGGGCATTTACGCCGAGGTCGTACGCCGTTCCGCTTTATTGGAGGACTTGCAACGAAACTACAAGGTAGTCGTAACAGGTCCCACTACCCTAGCGGCCATACTAAACAGTTTACAAATGGGCTTCCGTACATTGGCGATCCAAAAGCACTCAGGGGAGGTATGGACGATCTTAGGGGCCGTGAAAAAAGAATTCGAGAAAGTAGGCGGTATGCTCGAGAAAGCCCAAAAGAACTTGCAAACCGCCAGCGGGCAAATAGAAGAGGTTTTAGGTACCCGTACCCGTGCCATCCAACGTAAACTCAAAGACGTAGATACGCTTAGTGACCGTGAGGCCCGGGCTATCCTTCCCGAGATCGGAATATTAACTGAAGAAGACGAAAAAGCAGAATCATGAAAAAGAGACAAATACCCCACACTTACGTAATTATCTTTTACATTATCTTATTTTGCGCCATATTGACATGGATTATTCCCGGTGGGCAATATACGGAAAGTATCAGCCCGGACAGAGAGCGAACCGTTGTATATGAATCCGTGGAAAGCGTACCCCAGACTTGGGAGGTACTCTCCGCCTTTTATAAAGGATTTGTAGACAAGGCGGATATCATTGTCTTTATCCTTATCATCGGCGGGGCATTCTGGATCGTGAACGACAGTAAGGCATTTGATATCGGGACAGTCAGTTTCCTACGGAAAGCACGCAAAATGGAGAACAACCCCATCCTTCGTAAAATAGGCATAGATAATTTCTTATTGACCGCCATCATGCTACTTTTCAGTATAT
This sequence comes from Parabacteroides sp. B2-S-102, assembly GCF_023656665.1. NCBI lineage: Bacteria > Pseudomonadati > Bacteroidota > Bacteroidia > Bacteroidales > Tannerellaceae > Parabacteroides > Parabacteroides sp. B2-S-102. The sequence continues at coordinate 49,433 of NZ_JAMOKM010000010.1, forward strand.
TCGGGGCCGTATTCGGGATGAGTGAGGAGACCATCGCTTTTTGTCTGGTCTTGGTCCCGATGGCGATATCTATGGGATACGATTCCATAACCGGCGTATGTATGGTTTTTATAGCGGCGGGATTAGGTTTCGCCGGAGCGATTTTAAACCCTTTCACTATCGGTATAGCGCAAGGCTTAGCAGGAATTCCTCTTTTTTCCGGCATCGAGTATCGTATCGTTTGTTGGTGTATTATCAATGTGGTAGGCTTCACATGGATATTGCGTTATGCCGCCAAGGTAAAAAAGAACCCTCAATTGTCACCAGTCTATGAGGATGATCAATACTGGAGAGACCTACATAATACCCATTCTTTGGAAATCGTGTACAGGACCCCGAAAGCCGCATGGGTCAGTTTTATCCTATTGGCAATCATCTTAGCGGTCTTTTCTGTCTATTATCCCCAGACATCCTTAGAAATCGGGAATAGTGTAATCGAGGGACTTCCCTTAATCCCGATTCTTAGCGTAGCGTTCATAATCAGTTCGATATTCACTCTGCGGAAAACCGTACATTTATATATATTGAACCTTTTATTCTTCACGATCTTTTTCCTGATAACAGGCGTAATGGGCTATGGATGGTACATTATGGAAATAGCGACTTTATTCTTCGCCTTGGGCATAGCGGCGGGAATCGCCAATGGACGCGATCCGAATGAGCTTGTGAAACTATTCTTAGAGGGTTGCAAGGATATTATGAGCGCCGCCTTGGTTGTCGGTTTGGCAGGAGGTATCATCGTAATCCTACAAGAAGGCAAAGTGATCGATACGATTCTCTTTAACCTAGCGAAAGGGATGGAAGGCTTGGGGCAAGTAGCTACGGTCGGGATGATGTACGTTATCCAGACGCTTATCAATTTAGTTATTCCTTCCGGAAGCGCCAAAGCGGCCCTTACCATGCCTATCATGGCCCCATTCTCGGAGTTGATCGGTTTATCCAAGCAGGCCACCGTCATGGCCTTTCAGTTTGGCGATGGCTTCACGAACCTGATAACTCCCACATCAGGTGTCCTGATAGCGGTTCTAGGAGTAAGCCGTATCCCGTATGATAAATGGTTCAAATGGGCATGGAAGTTCATCCTTGTCCTAGTGATCCTAGGATTCCTATTATTGATCCCAACGGTATTGATCCCGATGAACGGCTTTTAATCGATATAGCTTTGCGCCTTCCGCAATAGGCTTCCGTGATCCATCACGCCGGAAGAGCGCCATACGATCTCACCTTTCTTAAAGATGATCAAAGTGGGTACGGATTGGATCCTCAACTGTGTGGCAAGTGCTTCGTTCTTATCTACATCAATTTTAAGGACACGCACTTGTCCCGCCAACTCCTTCCCCAATGCCTCGACCGTCGGACTCAACACCTTACACGGGCCGCACCATGTCGCAAAAAAATCCACCAATACAGGTTTATCCCCTTTAATGATATCGTCGAATGTTTCCATCTTACCTACTCTTTATATATTTACAATCTGTTTAATCTCAACCATAGGGAACCAAGCCCCATAGTTTCCAGCTTAAGCCTATCAAAAACAAATGTACGAAATTAAATCATTTATCTAAGACCTAAACAACACGGCTCTTTCATTTACCCATCCGTTTCAGCAGGCCGGAATGCATGGATCTCAAGTAAAATTCCGCACAATAAGCTCACGAGAGAAACTTATATATAAGAAACTGATAATCAGTATTAAAAAATAGGATAATCTTTCCAAAAAAAATAAAAAAGCCGTACCTAAACAATCTTTTACCAGAACACCGCACCAAAATATTCCTCAATCAATGCAAATTGTCATTCTGACACTTTGCAATCTAAACGCTTGGAGAATCGATTATTTCGAGGCAAGGTACGACTTGCTTCCAAATTCGAAAATATTTTTTCACAATAATCTATTGAACAACGCATTACAAATTTTCACTGATTTATTCTAGCGAAAGATTTCGTCTTCTGTCAACCTCAGTCGGACAAACAAGCGACTTTTTATCTGAAAACAATAAGCTTTTCATCCGAAAACAATCGGATTTCCGGTCGGAAACAATAAGGATCGCAGTCGAAAACAGCATACAACGCCGTTATAAACACCTTACTATTGGATCATAATCCCTCTACAAAGCCTATTCATACACTAAAAAATGGCGAAATACGCTGTTTCCGCCTTCCTTTTCTCTCTATTTTCGCATTTCCATAAAAAGCCTTTATCAGCTAAAAGTCTCCATTTTGAGCAAAATGACAGAAAAAGAGATATTTTGATGACATAAAAGAGAATGGCTTACTTTTTGGTGTAGCTGCCCCAATATTTTGCAATATTTTATTGTGACTTGCTTTCATTTTAGTAACTTTGGACCATTGGAAACAGCTTCTCTGCGTTTTGGTTCAATGCGATTGCAGTTGTGATTTGCTTTCATTTTAGTAACTTTGAGCCATTGGAAACAGCATGCAAAGCGTAAACGATAATTTTTTATTAGTTGTGATTTGCTTTCATTTTAGTAACTTTGAGCCATTGGAAACAGCCTTCTTAAAATTTTTCAGAAAATATATACAGTTGTGATTTGCTTTCATTTTAGTAACTTTGAGCCATTGGAAACAGCATTCGCATATCTACAAGTAGTTGTCCATGGTTGTGATTTGCTTTCATTTTAGTAACTTTGAGCCATTGGAAACAGCTTTTTGCCATTACGTCCCATAGTTTACATAGTTGTGATTTGCTTTCATTTTAGTAACTTTGAGCCATTGGAAACAGCATAAGAAAAATCCGGAAAATTTTCCTTTGGGTTGTGATTTGCTTTCATTTTAGTAACTTTGAGCCATTGGAAACAGCTCTTTTCTTGTTTTTCAGCCTTTTCTAATTGTTGTGATTTGCTTTCATTTTAGTAACTTTGAGCCATTGGAAACAGCTCAGGAGGATGCTGACAATAAGGCTAAGGCGTTGTGATTTGCTTTCATTTTAGTAACTTTGAGCCATTGGAAACAGCGACTTTGTTGAGATCTTTGTTTGTCATAAGTTGTGATTTGCTTTCATTTTAGTAACTTTGAGCCATTGGAAACAGCGGAAGCATTCTTCAAGGGTACACAAGTCTTGTTGTGATTTGCTTTCATTTTAGTAACTTTGAGCCATTGGAAACAGCGGAACTCGATCATACTTAACGTACACATCAGTTGTGATTTGCTTTCATTTTAGTAACTTTGAGCCATTGGAAACAGCTCGATTTCATCATAACAGGCGCCTGTCGCAGTTGTGATTTGCTTTCATTTTAGTAACTTTGAGCCATTGGAAACAGCGCTTTGGATATAATGAGCCTATAGAGTACGTTGTGATTTGCTTTCATTTTAGTAACTTTGAGCCATTGGAAACAGCCTACTGCAATCTAATTTATTAGACTTGTGTGTTGTGATTTGCTTTCATTTTAGTAACTTTGAGCCATTGGAAACAGCCTTAATGCCGTTCTCTTTCAAGATCTCGTTGTTGTGATTTGCTTTCATTTTAGTAACTTTGAGCCATTGGAAACAGCTTGTTATCTCACATTGCAAATATAATACAGTTGTGATTTGCTTTCATTTTAGTAACTTTGAGCCATTGGAAACAGCAAGTTCGTATTCAGTCGCAATACGAATAGTGTTGTGATTTGCTTTCATTTTAGTAACTTTGAGCCATTGGAAACAGCATTGTTATCTCACATTGCAAATGTAATATAGTTGTGATTTGCTTTCATTTTAGTAACTTTGAGCCATTGGAAACAGCCTCTTTACAAAGTTGTATTACAAACTCTTGTTGTGATTTGCTTTCATTTTAGTAACTTTGAGCCATTGGAAACAGCAGGCACTACGGCTTTGTCTACTTTTGTATGTTGTGATTTGCTTTCATTTTAGTAACTTTGAGCCATTGGAAACAGCGCAAGGATATATTGCCACGTGTGGATGAGAGTTGTGATTTGCTTTCATTTTAGTAACTTTGAGCCATTGGAAACAGCATCGATATTTCAGCTACCTTAGCATCTGATGTTGTGATTTGCTTTCATTTTAGTAACTTTGAGCCATTGGAAACAGCTTAACCGATTTTCAAAAGAACGAAGAAAATGTTGTGATTTGCTTTCATTTTAGTAACTTTGAGCCATTGGAAACAGCGACATTTACGAGGAAGTGGTAGAGGTCTAAGTTGTGATTTGCTTTCATTTTAGTAACTTTGAGCCATTGGAAACAGCATATTATCTATTAAAAACTATTAATCAATGGATTACAAAGCACATCAGAATAAAAAAAACAGATATTGTTTCCATTAAAAATCCCGCTTGACAGCGGGATTTTTCTTTTAGAACAACTCCAATTGCTGTCCAGGAGTATTCACTTCCACCGTTTTCTTTCCATAAAAAAGTTCAATATTCCCAAACTGCTTATCCGTAATACACATGATTCCGACATTCCCATGCTCCGGAAGAAAAGATTTAACTCTTTTTACATGTACGGCCGCATTCTCGCTACTAGCACAATGGCGGACATAAATAGAAAACTGAAACATCGTAAATCCATCTCTTTGTAGATTTTTCCTGAAATCCACATACGCCTTTTTCTCCTTCTTCGTCTCGGTAGGCAAATCAAACAACACAAGTACCCACATAACACGATATTCGCTAAACCGATCCATATTACATTTCCGGATAGGAGATTCTACGCAATTCGCCACTAAAGCACTTATACAGAGAAGCCGTAGTTTGCCCGACAGCCACCATCAACGGACTACGTTTTCCTGACATATAAGTTTCTAGCACAGGAATAGTAAGCAGCTGCGCTTTCAACTCTCTCGTTAGTTCCGCATAATCCACTCCCTGCTTTATGATACCACAGACCAATTGATCCACATACGGACGATAAGGCTCCATGATGTCATCTGCCAAGCAATAAGCATTATAACGATTATGATGGTGGATTCCTAAAGTAGGCAAAAGCCCACTTGCCACCAAGCTACGAGCAACAACCGCCCGCAGAATAGCATATCCATAATTCAACAAATTGTTAGGCGGAATGCCCTCCCTGTCTCTTGTGAAACCTTCTATCCAAAACAAATTCTTCCAATAATAAGCAGCCGCTCGGGCTTCCAGGTTACTCGTATCTCCGCTTTTCACATCCGAAGCCCATGCGTACATACATTTCACTTCTGCGCCAGAACATTCTTTCAATACGGCTGCCTGATTTTCAATCTTCGTCTTTATGGTCTGCTGCCAAAGCTGTTTCTTTAACGGTAGAGAGGCATCCAACTGTTGCCGGAATCTTTCGTTTTGCGTCGTGTTCCCATACAGAGGAAGCATCAAACCAACCGGCATACTTTTACTGTTACATGTAATGACAGCACAATTATTTTCAAGTAAAGCTTCCAACACGCCCGAAGAGATGGTGATCTGCTTGTGATCCAGTACCACAACTCCAATATCCTCAATGGGTTTCGTCACTTCTGAAGTTCGTTTGAAACTTTCAGGTAACGTATCATTCCTGACTACCTCCGGTAATTTTATCATCAACTGAGCATTTTTCAGAGACAGATAAACGGGGTTTCCAAAATAAAGGGTTTTCTTGATCATAAGCAGTTAGATTTTAAATTACTATTAATCAGTATAAAAGTCTGTTTCTAAAAAGGGTACAACCTTTTTGAGAATAGCATACACCCTATTTATTTCAATTTCTAATAGATACTATTAATATTCTCCCACTGATACTATTTGTCCAATGTGGTTAATTCGGATCTTGACAACACTATTACCAAAAGAAAGTGTTTTATATTGTTTATAAGCAATATCTTTCAACTCTTTCATATCTTTCACTGTTGTTTCCAAATGATGTCTAAATTTATAATCTCGAACAACATTATTTCCATACATAACTTTTGACATAGTCTGCACCCTAAATAAATTCGGACTAATCATTGCATAATTATCCGGATTCAACAAATCCACCTCCTTCGGATTGAAGCCTGTCTTTTCATTCGGGAACACGAAATATTCATTCTGCTTCATGCTAAACAAAAATTGCCAACCTTCACTTTTTCTGTAATCCTTATCAATAATAGGAAGTCCTAAATTAGCCCGTGTTACAGCCTCAAAGAAGGGGACAACCACCTCGTCCAGTTCATACATCAGATTACCATCCTCATCAAACGTCACCTGTCCTTTCTTGTCTAAAACAGGTTTACGATAAATAGCCACATGATGGTTGTTTCCGGTATTTACAAAATCCACAGGGATTTGTTTTCCATTTTCATCCCATATCGGATTCCCATTCTTATCTTTCTTCACGTGTATCGATTGGGCATTATTGATTCCTCGGATGCTAACCCGCTTGATACTTATCCCCTTTTCCTTATTCAGCCATATCGGATTTTCCCAAAAATTAACAAATGCCTTTTTGGGATCTCCACCGTATTCTTTCAAACGCCGTTCTAAAATAGCACGTACCTTTACATCAACTACTTTATCCACATTCAAAGCAGGATCGACCGGTTTTCGGATAGTATAAATAGTTTCAAATTCAACTGTTTGTACCTTCTCCGGAACTCGTATGGTCTGATACTTATCAGCATAAAGCGGATTCTTTTCCAATGCATTTTTTCCTGTAAATGCTTTCTTTGGATCATTACCGAATGTTTCCAACCGTTTAAGTAAGGCATTTCGATAAGCCCGTTTACTCACAGTCGCTATTTTAGCCGCATCAAAAGAAGCATTCACCTTTTCTATTTTTGTCACATATTGTTTGTGACTACCATAAACCGTTTCCAAATGCAACTGACCTCGCGGAGTTTGCTGTATCTTCGTATTTTCACCCTTTCTCTTTTTTGTTCGATTAACATTGACAGTCACCACCTTGTTCTTAGCTTTAATAGATACCAGCAGTTTTTCCAAATGCTGTTTGGCTTCTATCCGGAATTGCTCCAATGGAATAGGAGGCAAAGCTCTTCCTTTGTCAAAATAACGGGTCTTGATACCTATTATATTCGTATGGTTTCTATTGCCTGAATCTTGTGCCGCATTTTTATTATTGAAATACTGAATAAACGCATCCTTTGTAAAAGCTACCGTCAGCGCATCCATCGCATGATGCCGATGGTCATTCCTTTTTGTCCAATCCTTTATTCTTTTGATTTTTCTTCCGTCCTTATCTTCGTATGTTTCCACAAAACCCAAGGCTTCATATTTAGGCAGGTTCAGTTCTTTCATTACATCCACCAATTGCCAGTCTTCACGCAATTGATCTGTAATGGAACCGGTAGTTGCCACTACTCTACGGCAGATTTCGTTCAACATAGCGAGTGCTTTTTTCGCTATATATTGTGTATTTCTCAAATCCCTATCAATGAAACCATCCGGTATATCCTTCTGTTCCATTTTCAATTTCCGAAGTTTCGCCTTTTTGTCATTGAACAAGCTTTCGCAACGATTTATATATTGTTGCAAGCCTTCTTCTCCATATTTTTCTTTTACAAAATCATAAGCGGTCTTATTTCCCTTTTCTATATTAATAGCCTTATACTCCAATGTCTTGTTAGATAAAGAATCATCAAAAAGACGGGATTGTGGAATAATATGTTCTATATCTATCTCCTTACTGAAAATCTTTTCTTTAGGTATATATTGATTGGAATACAATGTTTTATATCCATTATCTTTCAACTCTTCATAAAGTTTGTAACGGATAATATCATTGCGGCTCACGTTCATCATACCAAATTCATCTTGCAACAATTTACGGATCTCCTCATGCTCACGGGTACTCTTTGCGATAGCTTTCGTCAGTTCCTCACGTTCTTTGGCACTCTTCTTTAATTCACGAGCCAATTCCACTCGGATTTCATCAGGTTTTCCATACGTATCAATGATTGTATTGATTACATTCACCATCTGACTCAAAATCTTTTCAACCACCGGATTTCGGAGACTGTTTTTAGGAAGAACCTCCAGCTTGCCCTTTAAAACCTTATTTTCTATCTCCTCCTTAGTCAGTGAAGATTTGGAATGACGATAACCGGCATATTCACAAGCCACATCATACAGATTACCCTCTTTCAAATAGGGTAAAATCCTTTTGATGGCTTTCGCGCTCAAACTTCCGTAATCATCTTGAAACGAAAGACTGGCTAGCTCTACAGCATATTCTTTCTCAACTCCGCAAAGTTGCATGATCTTTTCAATCAGTTTGCCGTTACCGGTCGACGTATTATCTCCTTCAAAAGAATACAACAGATGCCAAAGTCTGAAATAAGGTTGCATCTCGAGCTCTTTCCCCTCTTTGGTTAAGTCAATGGTAAACAGATTCGTATTCCAACCTAAATCGGTAAAGATAGTTCTTAGCTGTCCGATTATCTCATCTGCTGGTTTCTTAAAATCCAACGGTTCGTAGCCATACTTTTCTATCATTTTGCTATAGGCAGAAAAGAGAGAAAACCCAGTACGATTTCCATCTATTTGTTTGAAGTTCAAATCCAATTCCTGTGGATTTTCAAATAAGAGCTTCAACACATCTGCTTTCTTCATGTTTTCTTTTATCGCAAGTTCTCTTGCCAGTATTTCTTTTTCTTCTGGATACAAAGCCCTACTTTCGCTTGCCGACAAAGCATTTCTTTTCTTCTCTCTTCCCAATACCTTTATGTCATTCAATGTCTGCCATACCTTAAATTCCTGAAACAATGGATGCGAACGAGGTATCACCTTGCATCCTATGACTTTGGTCTGTTTCTTTCCATCCTTTTCTACTACAATCTCCAACCTTTCAAACTCACAGAAACTAATCAAGCCTTTCTGACTTTTCAGACGTCGTTGGTAAAAGATGATCATATCGCGAATCTCTTTTTTCAATTCAGCTGTCAATTCCTTATGAAATTCTGCCTGCTTTTCCCAAATTCTATCAAATTCATCCAAATAATCCTGCCGATAGAATACCATATTGCGCAAACTTGCATGGGGATTCTTGTCTAACTCAGCCATCTGATACTGTCCGACCGTTTGATGATTAAAGTATAACACTTTGCTCCTATCACTAATGGCTCCCAAATAACCACTAGACGCATTTATCTGACCATTGATCTCTTGCAAGACTACGGCTATCTCTTCCAAACCTAATTGTTCAGTAAGAGCTTGCGCACGCCAACGATAATTTTCCTTTTTCAGTTCATACCCCTTAGTCGTCCGTTTAAGACCGACAAGTTTACATTCTTTTTCTATCGTTTCATTCTTTGCTTCTCTGTCATTCCAGCCAACCACTTCTTCTTTCCAAACAAAATAGTTAGCCAAGATAGCCCATGTCTGGCTTCTGTTTTTTCCTTTGATTTCTTCTTTGGCGGCATCACAGAAAACATCAGGATGAAATTGCTTTTGAACACTCCATATTCTATCCAACTCTTCTTGCAAATCAGAACGGTAAAAGTCTGGCAAAACTTTCTTGCCCGATTCAAGTAACTGCGAACAAAGTTGCCCCGGAGTCAAATCCTCCTCATACAGCTTTTTAGCAATCTCCATTCCATCAATCAAAACTCCATCTTCTTCCTTTTTTACCTTTCGACTACTTTTATATCCACGTTTTTTATTAATCATCAATAAGACACGGGATAGTTCCTCTAAAGAAATCTCTTCTTCAGCAGCTTTAGCCCGTAAACGACAGGTTTCAAACGTAGTTCTGTTTCCTTGTTCCGAAAGGATAGTTTCGTCGGTAATAAAACCCAGCTCTTTCAAAAATTCAACCAACGCATCACGACGTAATTTATATCGCTGCAAATTACGGCGCATACTTCTTTTAAGAGTTCTTTCCGCATTTGTAGTGATACTTTTCCCTTTTTCAAAGTTCTGCGTTTCATCTACTGTCAAAGGATTTACTCTCACACCTAATCGGATGATTGACGAGACTTCCTCATCTGTTTCAGCTTCGTTCACCAACGCCCACCCTATACTATTTGTCCCTAAATCCAAGCCTAAAATCCTTTTCATAGTATGTTATCTTTACATTTTCCCAAATATAAAAATTTTATTTCAGAAACACTTGCACGCAAGCATTCCATTTCATATATTTGTCATACTAAAATGAAGCAAATCACAATAAGGATTATTCCGTTGTGAAAACATTAGGTTCCCTCGCCCTTCTGCGGGGGATTTTTTTATGCTACGAAGTTCTAAAATCAGCCTAAATGCCAGCTTGGTAGAAACCCGTGGAAAGGACAGTATATCTTCTATGCCACTTGCAGTATATATTATATTAAATGACAAAGTAAGTAGTACTTACTTTTACGGCATATTCCTCAATCCTGTCCATTCCTAAAATCACTTGTCACTTTTGGGGTAGTTAAACAACTTTACTTGTCAATAAACTCATGATCCTCCTGGCTTACTTGTCACTCTCTGATAAAGCCTACCAAAAAGCCTGTCATCAAGAATGGACAATGGATATACCAGAGTGATCCATATTCTCGGCGTACAAATGTAAGGAATCAAAAAGAATCAGGGTCTTTTTCGCCAAAGATTTTTCCCCGGCAGTTTGCCTTTATACACCTCCATCGGGCACTCCATTCCGATGCTCATATGAGGTCTTCGGTTGTTATAAAAGTCAATCATACGATTGATCTCATTGATCGCCTGTTCTTTATCCCTGTACATTTCCTGCTCGTATATCCATTCGACCTTGAAGATCCCGTTCTGTCTTTCCGCCATGGCGTTGTCTGTCGGCTCATATCCTTCTGTCATGCTTATCCGTATGTGATGCTCCATGAGGCAGCTGACGTAAGCCTCGCTGGCGTATTGTGACCCCCTGTCCGAGTGGTGTATGGTACCGCAAAGGTTGCCGCCTCCGGCGATCCGGATCGCCATGCGCAAGGCCTCTGTCGTATGCGAGGCGCTGAGACTGTCGGATAGGCACCAGCCCAATACGGCGTGCGAATAGGCGTCGGTGACAAGATGCAAGTACAACACGTCCCCCAATATCCACACGTACGTGATGTCCGACACCCATATATGGTTGGAATACCGCACGTCTTTTCCCTTGATAAGATTGGGGTACCTTTTATAGACATGATTGGAGTCTGTCGTACGCCTACGTTTGTTGGGATTGAGCTTAAAGCCTTTTGATTCATAAACCTTTAAGAACGAGTCTCGCCCGAGGGTCACAGCATGTCCCAAATCCTTTTCCAGTAAATGGAACAGCTTGAAACCTCCGATACGGGGACAACAAAGACGATAATAGCCTATCATGTCAGCAAGAAGCTTGACGCGTTGTCTCTCCGATACATCCGCCTTCATGTTCGCGTAATACCATTGGCGTTTCTTTCCAAACAGCCCGCAAAGGGTAGCCACACTCTCATGGGGATACTCCTCACGTAACGCCGTTACTGTTTGGCACCATCTTTTCTGAATATACTGATGCCTTCTTCCTCTTCCGCTATCTCTATCATCTTCTCGAAGGCACGGCTACGCATCTTCTCCAGCTCCAAAGAACGACGCAATTCCTCTATGCGCTTTTGAAGGGACTCCATATCTGTCAAATCCGATTGCTTGGGAACCATCTGTAACCTCTCTTTTGTTTCTGATGGCAAAGGTAACTGGTCCGATCCCACTGGGTATTCTTTTAGCCATCTATATATGCAAGGAGGGCTCAAAGAATATTTCTTCGTTATCGCATACTTGCTCATTCCGCTACTGTAATACTCGCGTAACACGGATAATTTAAAGGGTTCCGTGAACACTCTTTTGGGCTTTCTTTTGATCATTTCTATACTTTTTAGCCCCTTAAAAGTGTCAAGCTATTTCAGGACAAGACATCCATATAAGACAAATTCCAGCTCAGTAGCAAATCATAGAGGATAGGCATATAGTTTTTCCAGTCGGAAAAAGAAAGAACCTCTTGTCGATCCCTCCCCCCAAAAAAGTATCTTAAGTACATCGGCTCACGCACCTAAGATACTTTGCCAACGAAGTTATGACACAAAAAAGGGAGACTCTTTTAGAATCTCCCTCGTGATCGGGCTGGGATTCGAACCCAGGACCCACAGCTTAGAAGGCTGTTGCTCTATCCAGCTGAGCTACCTGACCATCCTTATTTTCGTGGTGCAAAGGTAAGGATTTTTCTTTTCCTTGCAAACTTTTAGTACACTTTTTTACATATTGAATTTAGAATGGATAACCAACGGCAAAATGCAAGGCGAAATTATCCTTGAAATTAGGACGGGTTATCGCCCAACGCCTAGACTTTTTCTCCTGAGGATTATAAGCCTTGAAGCCTGTATCTAAACGTAGTAGAAAGAAATCAAAGTCCAAACGAAGTCCCAAACCATAGGAAACAGCGATCTCCTTATAAAAACGAGAGAAATCAAAGTTTCCAGCCTTATAGCGTTCATCTGATACATTCCGGGTCCATATGTTTCCGGCATCTATGTAAGCCGCCAGTTCAAACTTCCAAAAAAGTTTCGTTCGATATTCCAAGTTCAAATCCAAGCGGATATCCCCCGATTGAAGAGCAAAAGAAGTCGTGCTGTCAACTTCCATACTACCCGGACCTAACTCTCGTACAGACCATCCCCGGACACTATTCGCTCCCCCCGAGAAATAAGCACGCTCAAAAGGTAAATAGTTTGAGTTACCATAAGCCATCCCCACTCCCACTCCTATATGGAAAGCTAACTTGTTACGACTGTCAAGCACGATTCCTTTACTAAAATCGAAATCCAATTTCACATATTGCGCATATTCCGTACCAAATAACTCATAATAACCGTCATCATTTTTCTTCGCCCCCGTAAGATGCGAAAAGGCACTCAACAAATTCCCCGCGACCTCGACCGACGCACGTAGGGAATGCGTGTTTCTCAAACGATTCTGGGGAGAATAATTACTGAAGGAATAAGTATATCCCGAACTCATGATAAAATGGTTCGTATAGTTATACAACACCATATAATCCGGCAAGCTATTGATAAAGTCCATATTCTTATCCGGCAAATACACATAATTCAAGTCTACAAGCTTAAAGGTATGGCGTGCCTGTGTATTACCCCGATCTTGCCAAATATAACTCCAACCACCAGATAGAATCGCCCTCGTATACTCCGGACGTTTTTGCAGGTTATAACTTATTTTCACTTCAGTTGACGCACGTAGCCGCCTACGAAAATCCGAACTCAAGAACGGGAACAAGAAACGAGGAAACAGCAAGGATCCTTCCGCACCTAACTCCCAGTAATTACCAAAGCCATTCGCCTTATTTCCGGATAACGCCTCGTAAGCCCCTCTCACCCTCGCCGAGAACAGCTCCGATCCTCGGAAGATATTCCTATGCTGATAATTCAAGCTGGAGGCAAACCCATAATCACCCGCCGAGTTAGTACCTTCCAAATCCACTCCCACCGTATTTATCTTCGCGGGAGAAGTGAGAATGTAACAATCCAACTTCATCGTATCCCGCTCCTCTACTTCCGTAAAACGTATATTTACGTTCCTCAAAGCCCTTAGAGAAGCGAACGCCGAATAGGTCTGCTCTATATTCTTCTCACTAAATAATTGCCCCGGACGAATATAAGTACTCCTCCGAAGCACGCTCGGACGGATACTCTTCCCGTTTCGGCCATATACGATATTCACCCCTGCGCTGAGCATCGTATCTGTAGCCATGAAACTAGCGTCCTCTCCTACCCCCATCGGATTATAATCGGTTAAGACCGTTACATCCTTAATATAATACTGACGATGCGGCTGATCCTCTACCGACCCATTGGGCAACACCTTCCGATAAGGTTTCATGGACATATCAAGATCCACGACATTTTGGTTAAAAGAACTATCAGCGATATATCCTAAATAATCCCGATTAAAACCATAATACCCGTTCCAGCGAAGTAAGGTTGTAATACGCTCCCGCTCCTTGTCCAATATATCCCGGTCGAATAAAGTTCCTTCCTTAACTAATTGGTTATACTCTTCCTGTGAGGACCGGAACGCAGAAGCTAAGGAAGAGCGGCGAGGCGCTTTCAGATGTGCCAAACTATCAATTTTCGGATCGGGGAACTTCATCGTGTAATTGCGTATCCTATACGGATCGTTCGCCTTTATATGGTAAGTTACAACCGCTTTCTTATGGCGTGCCGTATCGATCGTCGTTGATACATCCGCATGGACATACCCTTTATTAATGTAAAAACGCTCTAGTTCCATGGCGGACTGTTCCACCAACATCGTATCCAGCACCACGGGAGGCTCACCAATCCTACGTAACTGTTTATTGATCCATTTCTTCTCATTCTTACCAGACCAATCATAGACAAACAACTGCCACTTCATCAGACCAAACACCTTGAAGTTTGGTTGCTGCCTAAGATAAGATTTTAAATCCGCAGACTTATAGTCCCTGTTATCCGACACGATCTCCACCTTATCCAGCAAATATTCCCCATCCGGCACAAACTTGGTCGTACTACAAGAGGTTAGTAGTAGTACGATACAGATAAAATAGCATATACGTAGAGATCGATTCATCATTCCAAGCTTTTTACGATCGCGAATGTACTGGAATTTAAAGAATTTACCGTACTTTTGTTTTGTAAAAAGAACTAAGATGCTAAGCAAGACCAAAGTCAAATACATCCGTTCTCTGGAATTAAAGAAATTCCGGAATGAAAATAATGTTTTTGTAGCCGAAGGAAATAAATTGGTAGCCGATATGTTACCGGCCTTTGAATGTGAGTTATTAATAGCCAAGCCATCTTGGATGGCTACACAAGGCGATATTCCGGCCAAGGAGTTATTGGTAGCGGAAGAAGATGATATTCGTAAAGCCAGCTTCCTGAAAAATCCCCAAGATGTACTCGCGATCTTTAAACGCCCCAATTGGGATATAACGGAAATAACGCCGGAAAAGGAGCTTGTTCTCGCATTAGACGGAATCCAAGATCCGGGCAACTTAGGTACGATCATCCGGTTAGCGGACTGGTTCGGTATTTCCCATATCGTATGCAGCAAAGATACCGCCGATGTTTTCAGTCCAAAAACCGTACAAGCCACTATGGGTGCGCTCGCCCACGTAAAAATACATTACACCGATCTGGAAACGTTCTTACAGGCCCAATCAGCCCAAGCCATACCTTTATACGGCACCTTCCTTGGCGGAGAAAACTTATATGAGAAAACCTTATCCGGAAACGGTATCTTGATAATGGGTAATGAAGGAAATGGAATACGTCCCGCCATAGAGGCTTTTGTAAACGAAAAATTATATATCCCGAACTATCCGGAAGGAAGAGACACCTCAGAGTCTCTCAATGTGGCCATCGCTACAGCTGTGGTCTGTGCCGAGTTTCGCAGACGCCAAGGGAATCCCGCTTAAACGATATATATGGACTGAACAACCCGGCGTAATCTTTTCGGTTAACGCCGGCCAAGATCCCATCACCTGCTTAAAACCAATCGCCGGTTCCGAGGAAAGAACCGGCACCAGCACTCCATCATAAAAAGCGGTTCCAGCTATCTCCTCATTCAACGGGTAAACACCATGAAACGCACCATTATCATCCAGTTCGATATAATGCATACGATAAACCTGCTTACACCAAACGTAATGAGCGGCAATTCTTCTCATAAGTATAATAAACAAATAGAGAGATTACTTAATAGAATCCTTAGGTAATTCGGCAAGCTCCTTACCATAGTTATATTTCATCAAGCTTAAGCTATCTATATACACCTTATAATAAGTCATATCCATATTATCCATACGGATATATCCAAACACACGCTTTACTTTCTTAGTTGGTATAGTCTTCAAGATCGTCTCGTGATATCCATCTTTCGTGATCTTACTATTCACCGTCAAGGTCGTATCACCTTGGTCTGCGCTTAAACGTACCTCCGGCTTATAAGCCATTTTGTTATTCAATCCCCAGACACGCACGCCCAGCACGAAACTACTGCCCGAGGAATAATTCGTTTCCGGACGTATATCGAAAGTCACCCCATTAAATACAGAGGTAGGAGACAAGACCAGATAAGAACGGCGAGGCCAAATATCCACAGAATCCCGGTTCGATACCGGCGCAGCGTCCGCCTGCACATCCCCTAAGTTATTGATCCGTTTATTAAGATCGGCCAAGACCCGGTTGTAGACCTCCATGTAAATATCCAAGTTACGGCCGTACCACACCAACGAGCTATCATACACCGCTTGTGTAATATCATGCTTACGGAATACAGACTCATACAAGGCAAGCTTCATGGTATCGGATTTATAAGTATTATAATCCACATTTACCATGGCCTCAGCCAGCAACATATCCGTCAAGACACCCTGCATCTTTTTCTCCGACAGAATACCATCCGGAACCTTACTACATGCCGCCAGCAACGTCGTGGCTAATAAAGCCATACCATATATCCGTAATTTTCTCCGCATTTATTTCTCTTCTTTCGAAAGGCTAGCCGACAAAGTATGCCGATAAAATATTAACAAAAGGAAAACTCCCACGCAAATCGCCGAGTCCGCCAAATTAAAGATCGGACGGAAGAAAACGAACTCCTGTCCACCCCAGATCGGAACCCAATCCGGGAATACGGTCTCTATCAATGGGAAATAGAACATATCCACCACCTTACCATGCAGCCAAGAGGCATAACCACCTCCCTCCGGCATAAAAGTAGCGAGTTGCCCGAAACTATGGTCGAAGATCACGCCATAGAATATCGAGTCGATTATATTACCCACCGCCCCCGCAAAAACCAAAGATATACAGGCAATAAAACCGAATTTATAATTTTCTTTAACCAGCTTATACAAATAATATCCGATAAACAATACAGCCACGATACGGAATACGGAAAGGAATAATTTCCCAATCACCTCTATACCGAATGCCATACCCGGATTCTCGGTAAAATAGAGATAAAACCACGGAGTTATCTCTATACTCTCATGCAACTGCATGTGGGTCTTAATCCATATTTTCAGCGCTTGGTCAAGAAGAAGGAGCAGTATTATGATTAACACTGCTCCCCAACCTTTAGAATATCTCATTTACTTTGCACCTCCTTGTTTTGCTTCGATACTTAAAGTCGCATGAGGCACAGCACGTAGCCTTTCTTTCGGGATCAATTTACCAGTCTCCCGGCAAATACCGTAGGTCTTATTCTCGATACGGATCAAAGCGGCCTGTAAATTCTGGATGAATTTCATCTGGCGTTGCGCCAAACGGCCCGCCTCTTCCTTCGATAACGTAGAAGCGCCTTCCTCCAGCACCTTGAATGTAGGAGACGTATCAGCCACGTCGTTACCGTCGGAATTCGTAACCCCTGATCGCAAAAGCTCGTAATCCCTCTTCGCGATTTCCAGTTTCTCTAATATAATAGCGCGGAACTCCTCGAGCTCAGCGTCTGAATATCTTGTCTTCTCTGCCATGGTTCTAAAAAAATTTAGGTTCAACAATCGTTCAAATATCAATCAAAAAGAAGAATTAAGAATGAATATAAAATCATATTATTTCTTCTTTGCATGCAAAGATAATATAATTATCGATTTTCCTATATTTCATTCCTAATTCTTCCGCAAGAAATGCTATTCTATTTTTAAGCTTTCTCGATCTTTACGGACAATTTAAAGTCCTCGAAATCGAGTTCCGTAGCGTCGCTGATCGCATTATCCATGATTTCGATAGATTCCGCCAATACTTGGTTAGCGATATAATCCTTATAATCATAGATCGCCTCATCCATCTCCTCGCAAGAAAGAATGGATACATGGATCTTATCCGTTATATCGAAACCGCTGCTCTTACGCAAGTTCTGGATACGATTCACCAACTCACGGGCCAGCCCCTCCTTACGCAAATCCTCGGTTACGGTAATATCCAAAGCGACTGTCAAGCGACCTTCATTAGCGACCAACCAACCCGGGATATCCTCAGAGATGATCTCTACATCCGTACGCTCCAAAACGGCCTCCTGTCCATCTACCATCAAGGTAAACGTTCCGGCTTTCTCGAAAGCGTTGATATCTTCTTGGCTCATCGATTGAATCGTGGCGGCCAACGCCTTCATGATCTTTCCGTAGCGCGGGCCCAACTTCTTAAAGTCCGGTTTGATCTTCTTCACCAAGATACCTGCCGTATTATCCACGAACTTCAGCTCCTTCACGTTCACCTCGTTCAAGATCAGGTTCTTCACGGCCTCGATACTCTCTTGTTGATGAGCGTCTACAACCGGAATCATTACCGTATGCAACGGCTGTCGAACCTTGATATTCACCTTGCGGCGAAGAGCCAATACCATAGAAGAAACATCTTGAGCCATTTGCATACGCTCTTCCAAATTCTTGTCGATCTTAGACTCGTCGTAAACCGGGAAATCGGACAAGTGTACGGACTCAACGTTCTCACGTCCCGTAACAGCGACCAAGTCCAAGAATAACTGATCGGCATAGAACGGAGCGATCGGAGCCATCAACTTAGCCACTGTCTCCAAGCAAGTATATAAAGTCTGGTAAGCGGACAACTTATCCTCCGTCATACCACCACCCCAGAAACGGCGGCGGTTCAAACGCACATACCAGTTACTCAAGTTATCATTTACGAAATCAGAGATAGCACGTCCGGCACGAGTCGGCTCGTAAGCCTCCAAGTAGCCATCCACATCCTTCACCAAGCTGTTCAACAGAGAAAGGATCCAACGGTCAATCTCCGGACGCTTGCTCCATTCCACATCCGGATCGGAGTAGTCGAAGCCATCCACGTTCGCGTACAAAGCGAAGAATGAATACGTATTATATAATGTACCAAAGAACTTACGGCGAACTTCCTCGATACCATCGATATCAAACTTAATATTATCCCATGGAGAAGCGTTCGTGATCATGTACCAACGCAACGGGTCCGAACCATACTTCTCGATCGTAGAGAATGGATCAACAGCGTTGCCCAAGCGTTTAGACATCTTGTTTCCGTTCTTATCCAATACCAGACCGTTAGACACGACAGCCTTGTAAGCCACGCTATCAAAAATCATGGTACCCAGAGCGTGCAGGGTAAAGAACCAACCGCGTGTCTGGTCAACACCCTCAGCGATAAAGTCAGCCGGATAGATCTGACGATTATCGAACTCCTTCAAGTTCTCGAACGGATAGTGGATCTGGGCATAAGGCATAGCGCCGGAATCGAACCATACGTCGATCAAGTCTGTCTCACGCTTCATCGGCTTACCAGAAGCGGAAACCAAGATAATATCATCCACATACGGACGGTGCAAATCGATCTTCTCGTAATTCTCCTTCGTATAATCTCCCGGAGCGAAGTCCT
Organism: Parabacteroides sp. B2-S-102; assembly: GCF_023656665.1. Taxonomy (NCBI): domain Bacteria; kingdom Pseudomonadati; phylum Bacteroidota; class Bacteroidia; order Bacteroidales; family Tannerellaceae; genus Parabacteroides; species Parabacteroides sp. B2-S-102. The sequence goes on from NZ_JAMOKM010000010.1 coordinate 68,760, forward strand.
TGTAAGGGTTAGACTCCATAAAGCCGGCCTTCACCGATTTCTCGATCTCGCCAAACAACTCTACCACGGAACCGATACACTTCTCCTCGCTACCATCTTCCGTACGCCAGATCGGTAACGGAGTACCCCAATAACGGCTGCGGCTCAAGTTCCAGTCTTGCAAGTTCTCCAGCCATTTGCCGAAACGTCCCGTACCCGTGCTCTGCGGTTTCCAGTTGATCGTATTGTTCAACTCGATCATACGCTCACGGCAAGCGGTCGTACGGATGAACCAGCTATCCAACGGATAATACAATACCGGTTTATCGGTACGCCAGCAATGCGGGTAATTGTGGACATGCTTCTCGATCTTGAACACCCGGTTCTGGGCCTTCAGCATCATGCAGATCTCTATATCTAACGTCTCATCTTTATCCGTCTTCGTATCATCGTAAGCGTTCTTCACGAATTTTCCTTGCCATGGATCATAATCAGAGGCGTTCATACAATTTTGTACAAACTCCGGAGCCAAGTCTTCCAGCTTATAGAACTTACCGGTCATATCCACCATAGGGCGCATATTTCCATCCTTATCCTGCATCATCAAAGGAGGAACCCCGAATGTTTTCGCCACACGGTTATCGTCCGCACCAAACGTCGGTGCGATATGTACGATACCCGTACCATCCTCTGTCGTAACGAAATCACCCGTGATCACACGGAATGCACCTTCACCCGGATTTACCCATGGGATCAATTGCTCATATTTCATACCGGCCAACTCGGAACCCTTCCACTCACCTACTACGCTGAAAGGAACCAGCTTGTCACCCGGTTTGTAATCAGACAAAGAAAGCTCCGCAGCTTTCGGATTGAAATAAGCAGACAATAAATCTTTCGCTATAACAGCAGTCATCGGGATACCCGTGTAAGGATTATAAGTCTGTACAGCCAGATAAGTAATATTCGGGCCTACGCAAAGCGCCGTATTGGAAGGCAACGTCCAAGGAGTCGTTGTCCATGCCAAGAAATAAGGATCGCCGAATTGTGCCATCTCCGGTTTCGGGTCCAATATATGGAACTGTGCCGTACAAGTCGTATCCTTCACGTCACGGTAACAACCCGGTTGGTTCAACTCGTGCGTGCTCAAGCCCGTACCTGCGGCGGGCGAATACGGTTGGATCGTATAGCCTTTATATAAAAGACCTTTCTTATAAAGCTCTTTCAATAGATACCACAAGGTCTCGATATAGCGGTTATCATACGTGATATACGGATTCTCCATATCCACCCAATAACCCATCTTCTGCGTCAGATCCTCCCACTCTTTCGTGAACTTCATCACGTCCTTACGGCAAGCGGCGTTATACTCAGCGACAGAAATCTTCTTACCGATATCTTCCTTCGTGATGCCCAAAGCCTTCTCCACGCCTAACTCGACAGGCAGACCGTGTGTATCCCAACCCGCCTTACGATTCACCAAGAATCCCTTCATGGTTTTATAGCGGCAAAAAATATCCTTAATCGAACGGGCGATAACATGGTGAATACCCGGCATACCGTTTGCGGATGGAGGGCCCTCGTAGAATACGAATGTAGGATGTCCCTCTCTTGTTTCAAGACTCTTATGGAAGATGTCTCCATCCTTCCATTTCTTCAGCACCTCTTTATTTACGTTCGACAAGTCAAACTTAGAATATTCGGTAAATTTCTTACTCATATCGCGATGTATTTATCTTGCTTCTAAAAAATTGCCGCAAAGTTAGTGATTTCTTTCGAATTAGACAATATGGAATTTTCATTAATGAAAGCACGGGTTTCTTCTGCGTGAAACAAATTTTAGTTAAAGCAGAAAAGTAACAGTATCTGATAAAATCCTATTAGGAAACCTACCGGCTCTCTCCTACTTTTGCCCCTGAATTTAAATCTAACACCTACTAATAAAATGAACATTAAGAGTAAATTCGGTTATTTATGTTGCGCCTCCCTATTGACCACTAGTTTATGGGCACAAGACGTATTGATTTCCACGAGGAATACCTCATTATTGCTAGACGCACCTGTCGGCGGAGAGGTAAGATTCATCTACTATGGAGACAAGTTATCCACTTCCGACGCGGCTACCTTGCTCGAGACCGAGCAGAAAACATTTTCCGCTTATCCGGTCTACGGCTTGAATTGCCCCTCCGAAAGCGCATTGTCCGTTACCCATGGCGACGGGAATATGACCCTTCAACTGGAAGTCATAAAAGTAGATACACGAAAAGAGCAAACGGCAGATATCACAACGATCCGATTAAAAGATAAAGTGTATCCTTTTTATATGAATCTCTGTTACAGAACCTATCCGGACGCCGATATCATCGAGACTTGGACAGAGATCACGCATGAGGAGAAAAAAGCGATCACCCTCAATCGTTTCGCTTCCGCTTATCTGCCGATCCGGAAAGGAGACGTATGGGTTTCCCACTTATACGGCTCATGGGCAAACGAGGCTCAATTGGCACAAGAACCGTTACGACCGGGCATCAAGATGATAAAAAACAAGGATGGTATCCGCAACTCCCATACCGCCCACGCCGAAGTGATGATCTCCCTAGACGGAAAACCAAAGGAAAACACCGGTTCCGTTATTGGCGCCGCCCTATGCTATAGCGGTAACTACAAATTATTCTTCGATACGGATGATAGCGACTATCACCATTTCTTTGCGGGAATAAACGAGGAGAACTCGGCTTACACCCTCAAAGCCAAAGAAAGTTTCCGTACACCGGAATTGGCGCTGACTTACAGTAAGGACGGCTTAAGCGGAAGCAGCCGAAATTTCCACGCATGGGCACGCAAACATAAGATAGCGAATGGAGCGACCGCCCGGAAAATCTTACTAAACAGTTGGGAAGGTGTATATTTCGATATCAATCAAGAAGGTATGGACCAAATGATGAGTGATATCCAGTCTATGGGCGGCGAGTTGTTCGTCATGGACGACGGCTGGTTTGGCGATAAATATCCTCGTAATAAAGATAACTCGTCCTTAGGGGATTGGATGGTTGATGCCCGAAAACTACCAAGAGGCATCGAGGGCCTGATCGCCGACGCCAACAAGCATGGTATTAAATTCGGTATCTGGATCGAACCGGAAATGGCCAACACGACAAGTGAATTGTACGAGAAGCATCCGGAATGGGTATTGAAAGCTCCAAACAGGGAAATCGTCCTGGGGCGTGGCGGTACACAGGTCGTTCTTGATCTCTCCAATTCCGAGGTGCAAGACTTCATATTCGGTATCGTCGACAACTTGATGACAACATACCCGGAGATCGATTATATCAAATGGGACGCCAATATGAGCATCCTGAACCATGGCTCCCAATACCTGCCTTCGGATCAGCAAAGCCATATGTATATCGAATATCACGAAGGATTCAAGAAAGTCTGTGAGCGTATCCGAGCCAAATACCCGGATTTAACCCTACAGGCTTGCGCCAGCGGTGGAGGCCGGGCAAATTACGGGGTCATGCCTTACTTCGATGAGTTTTGGGTAAGCGACAATACCGATGCCTTACAGCGTATCTATATGCAATGGGGCACTTCTTATTTTTTCCCGGCTATCGCCATGGCCTCACATATCAGCGCCGCCCCCAACCATCAAACATTCCGGGTCATTCCCCTGAAATATCGGATCGACGTAGCGATGAGCGGCCGTTTGGGCATGGAGATCCAACCCAAGAATATGACAGAAGAAGAGAAAACACTTTGCCGTAAGGCGATCGCCGATTATAAGACGATCCGTCCCGTCGTGCAATTCGGCGATATCTACCGTCTGGTTTCTCCGTACGATCGTTTGGGAGTAGCTTCCTTGATGTACACCTCACCGGAGAAAGACAAAGCCGTATTTTATTGGTGGAAGACCGAGCATTTTGTCAACCAACATTTACCCCGTGTAAAAATGAACGGATTATCCCCAGACAAGAAATACAGAGTCTGCGAACTGAACCGGATCGACAACGAGCCTCTGGCCTTCGAGGGTAAAGCTTTCACCGGGGAATATCTCATGGCGAACGGACTGGAAATCCCTTATAATCACATTGTCGATTATCACAAGCAGAATGATTACTCGAGCCGAGTGCTTTATTTGGAGGAAGTTAAATGATGAATAAATCATTCTCCTTCCAAAGCGATCAATAAGGCGATCACCTCCGAATAATTAGCGGTTCCGGCAGGTATCTTATTGCCTTTCAGGAAAAGATTATAGACCACGTCTTGCGCCTCGCCGATCAGCGGGCTGTATAGGGATTGCCAATAGGCTACTTTCTCGTTATACAAGTCCTTGATCTCGGGGCGTAATCTTTTCTTCCATGCCTCAAAAGAGTCCTTATCCAAAGCCACATATGCGTTGCTCAACACATAAGGCAGCAAAGAGAAGTAACCTGAGAACCGGATTTCCGGCACGGAAGAACTCGTGCATATTAAATAACTGTATAAATTAGCCTCGGCCTCGTTGGATATACTAAGCACATGAGCCATCTCATGGGCGTAAGTGGCGGGATATTGCACGGGCAAGAGCTGGCCGTTCAAATTGAACTCCGTGAAAAACGGCCCCATATATCCCATCACCCCTACTCCACTCATCAACCGGGAGAACAGCATCGTTTTAGGATGAAGATAGGTTCCGGGAGTGGTAAGCCCGAAACGAGTAGGCAATTCCCGATACCCTTCCTGCACCGCCTCTTTCACGACCTCCCGATCGATCGTCTCTATCGGAACCCATGAGGCGTTCAGGGAATCCGTGTAGGCATCCAAGAAGGATTGGAAATGTTCCGAGGAAAAAGGCACATAAGTGGTTTGCGTACGAGTGAAAAAATCTTCCCGGAAATAATTCAATCCCCAAGCGATATAGAACCAGACATACACCCATGCCAGATATTCCACAACATGCCTTATTGTCCTCCCGATCCTCCGCCTCCTTATAATCGCATACGACAGATACCCTAATAATCCGGCGATGCTACCATAAATAAAACAATCCCCTACGGAAAAAGGGAACAAGCAGGAGAAACGAGATAGCATACCCGATACCCATGGATAAATCGAACGGGAATACCATTCGCCTAATCTGGGATTTCCCATCACGATCCATACAGAGATGAGAAGGATCGCCAATATAATCCAACGAACACGTATCTTTTTTAGATATTCAAGCTTAATCATAGGAGGCAAATATATCATATCCTTTTCAGTCCACCAAATCACAGATCTTCCCTTCCGCACTTGATCATGGGCAAGTCTCTTTCCGCACCGAAGTATCAAGATTTGTTATAAACTAACACTTGCATCCTGTTATTTCCATTTATCTTTAAGGAAAGATGCAAAAAACGTTTTCGTCTATATAATATAGCTTGGTCAAATACTAAACCGGAACATTGCAACACATCCAACAGTTTTTCCGGCCCATCGGCAACATAGCAATCTGCTGCTTCTCCTTTCAAGTGTTGGCTGGTAACGACCCCGCCAGCAAGACGATTTACCTTCTCATTCCGATATCCACTCAATATAGCAATCGGTGCCCCATACAATAGACGTAATGGTTCCAATAAACCAACTGCCAAATTTTGAAGCGCTAGACATGCACAAGGAGGAGGCTGATTATTTATCGCATTGTCCACGGCAATACCACTATAAGTAAACTCATCCAAACAAAAATGCTCTGTTAACCTTTTATCATGTCTTTCCATAATTTTCAATTATTAATTTTCAATTTATAAGAGTAGTCCACCCCAAAAAGGGCTCCGGCAAACGTACTGATCTCACCGAAAGCCACCAGTACACTGTTATCGATCAATCCTTGCGGATCAATCCAGAATCCACTGAAGAGAAGTGTGATCCCGCTCATTGAGAGCAGGATCGCAACAATTAATTGAACCGTCAAACGCCTCATAGCTCTTAGATTTCATCCGGACTTTCACTATCACTCCCGTTTCCACCCGCATCTTCTTCATTCGGAAGCGCAGTTTTCTCAAAACTTGTCCGGCTCTTGGCTACCCGTAGCGCCTTGCCCGGGTAGAACCGTACTTTCGGCTCCCGAATCAAGTTCGTCGAAAACGTCTTCTCATCCGGCACCCCCGACGATCCGAAACAAAAGCGGAAAAGCCCCAGCTCACCTACACTGACACGCCTGCCATGCTGTAAATGACGGACCAACACCACATTCATACGATCCAGAACCGCCTTCACGCTAGCGCTACCTACACCAGAGCTATCCGCCACCTCCTCCGCAAATTCATCGAAAGTAACCAGATCTCCATACACCATTTGAGCGTATACCTTTTCAGGAATAGATTCGTGATCCTCACCTAGATTCTTTCTCATTACCAATTTAAATTTCAATGCCATAACTATACGTTTTTAATGAATAAATGAATGTAACCATGCTTCGAACACATGACAAAGGTATAATAGCCACAAAGCCTAACTTAGATGATGCAAAACAGTTAACGACCTAGCAGCCAACACACACATTCCCAAATCAACGAAAAACACACCAAATTTCATCGACTTCAATCCACGTACATTTAACATTTATCAATAAAGAATCACATCTCATCCGTTATTTCCCTCTTCCCCGCCAGTTCCAGAATATCACTTGGTAATATATTCAATGCGCTCAAACGGCTAGCCAAGGATTTCGGCAAGACCTCCGAATTAGGATCCGATAAACTCCGGACGAAAAACGCCATACATAAACAAGCCGCCAAATGAGAATAAGGCAAACGCCCATCCCGATCCGTAAACTCCACCAGCTTCGCCATCCGCAAAAACAAGTCCGGTCGATGCAACTCATAACGGGCATTCTTCCACGGCGTATGCCTTGTCAAATACCACACCATCAAGTTCTCCCCTCGCTCCCCATCCAAATAACCATCCACCAATCTCCGATATCCCATCGGCAACTCTTCATAATGCCCGAAAGCCAGCTTACAAAACCCCAGCAAATGCCTTTCCCTATCTTCCGCCGACAATCCGGCCAGACGTACACTAAACAACTCAACGGTAGGCCAACCCCGAAACTCGCCCAACAGTCCCTTCAAATCTTTCATAAGATTTTTCATTTCCACGATCACAGGGGGAATATTTATCCCTGCACCGCAGAAGGCCGAATCCCACATTATATATACGGATCATCAAGGCATACATAAAAACAGAACCGGCCTCCTTACCTCCCCGAAGGGAAAAAGAAGACCGGTACAAAATCTTTATTCTATATCGATTCTACAGTCTATTCTATCATCTACACATTCATCATCGCACCTTTGTGGTTCTCATTTCTTGCAAACACTTCCATGGAAGTTCCTCTTTCTTTTTTGGCGTTATACCGATAAGCATATCGGCGATATGTACTCCCATGATTGACACCATGGGAGTTGAAGACATAGAAGAGGAGATATCTTAAAAATCGACTCCACATAAACAAAAGTAAACCGCCAATAGTACTTTCCTAATTAATTTATGGCAATCACGCAATACCTTTGTTGGTACTCAAATTAGAGCATGCACCAATGTATAGGCGCTTTTATAGCACCTACCTAATTTTATGTTAAAAACGTTGAATTTAACTGTTAGTACATACCAACTTTATATTCTGGGGTATGAGATTAACAAAGTCCTTACAACCATTAAAAATATTTTTGAAAAATTCACCAAGGAAATCCCATGCGCACTTCCCTTGCAGCCTCACAGTACTGATTACACCATGATATGCAACTACCATTTCTACACCTTCGTCACGACCAAAGTGTAACATACTGTTACATCGCATAGTAAGTGATCGTCAGACTCTTTCTTCAAGAATAAGATTCTCTTCATTATAATCACGTTCCTTTCTAAAGAAGAAATCCAAACTGTCCGTAAAGACCAAGGCTCTCTTTTTCACCTCCTTGATCATACGCTTTAACATATTAGCCCGGACATGTGACAGGCACAGTTGGTGTTCAGCCTCCTTAAATGTACAGATCTCAACTCATCTCCCATGAAAACATCTTAACCATTTTTCAAACAGGTTATACGGTACCTTATTTCTAAAACAGAAGGATCGGATGGAATCCTTGTTCGTGACCGCTTCGGATTTGTAGCGGAGGAAAAAAATTTCAGAATTGTTATTGCTCTACATATTAATTGGGTTTTAATTACAGCAACAAAGATCTATATTTCTGTTGAATGATGCTATACGTCATTTTTGGACGCTAACCTTAATTTAGATTAATCCCTTCTATATACATCTCGTGTATATACCTTATTTTTCACATCATCCAATTCCACATCATATCGATTGGCTATAATAGCTGCACTACGTTTTTTAAAGAGATCCAAATCATTAACAACTTCTGACCCAAAGAATGTAGTATTATCCGACAAGGCTGGTTCATAAACAATCACAGTAGCCCCTTTTGCTTTCACTCGTTTCATTATTCCTTGAATAGAAGATTGTCTAAAATTATCAGAATTAGACTTCATCGTCAATCGATAAACACCGATCGTAACAGGATGTTCCCGTACACTACTCCATTCATTCTCTTCCCCGTAAGCATAATAACCCGCCATACGAAGTACTTGATCTGCTATAAAGTCTTTCCTAGTCCGGTTACTCTCCACAATCGCTTCTATCAAATTTTCGGGTACATCCTCATAATTAGCGAGTAATTGTTTTGTATCTTTCGGCAGACAATACCCCCCATAGCCAAAAGAAGGATTATTATAGTGATTACCGATACGAGGATCCAAACACACACCATTTATGATCGATTGAGTATCCAACCCCTTCATTTCCGCATACGTATCCAACTCATTAAAATAAGAAACACGTAGTGCAAGATATGTATTTGCGAATAGTTTTACGGCCTCAGCTTCTGTCAACCCCATAAATAAGGTATCTATATTTTCTTTTATAGCACCTTCTTGCAACAGTTCAGCAAAAATATGAGCGGCATCTACCAATTCCGGATCAGACAAATCCGTACCCACGATGATCCGGCTAGGATACAAATTATCATACAAAGCCTTAGACTCTCTCAAGAACTCCGGACTAAAAAGAATACGCTTTGTATGAAAACGCTCACGTACGGAAATCGTATAACCAACAGGTATCGTACTTTTAATGACCATAAAAGCATTTGGATTAAAACGAAGCACCTGCTCTATCACAGCCTCAACAGCGGACGTATCAAAGAAATTTCGCTGGCTATCATAATTTGTCGGAGCCGCTATCACCACAAAATCAGCGTCCTTATAAGCCATTACCGCATCTAGCGTAGCTTTCAAATTCAATTTATGACTAGCCAAATACTCTTCTATGTAATCATCTTGAATCGGTGATTTTTTATTATTGATCAAATCTACCTTCTCAGGAACTATGTCTATGGCTACCACCTCATGATGCTGTGATAACAAAGTGGCAATTGATAAACCAACGTAACCGGTACCGGCCACGGCTATTTTTAACTCTTGAAATGATTTCATCTATTATGCATTTATTTTTTCAATTCATACAAAATTTTATTCCTTACATTTATTCCCTTTACTTTAATACAATAAAATACAGCCAAAATAGTAAATAAAATAGTTCCAATTACAATTTGTATTACCATAGTAAAGAATGGAGATACATTTAAATATTCTATATACAATACGGCATTATACATCACGAGCCCCATACAACAAAAAGCAAGCCCATCTTTCAAATAAATCTTAAATGGAATTTCCTTATATATCATAGTAAATTGCACTAAACAAACCGCAAACTCTGCGAACAACGTACCAACTACAGCACCGATCCCACTATATTTTGGTATCAAACAGTAATTTATTATTAGATTAACCACTGCCCCTATAGTCAATGAAGTAATAAAAACTCGATCCTTACCTTTAGGAATAATATATTGTGTCCTCAACACGCCAGCCCAACCTTTAAATATTATAATAGGACAAAGTATCACTATAAATAATCCACATCGAGCAAACTCATCACCATAAAACCAAGGAGCAAAATTCGGAGCAATTCTCGCTAATATAAATGCCATCAATACACTCATAAACATTGCAAATAACATAATATTATCCATCATATTCCTAGTCTTAATAGTATCGTTTTTGGCATATAAATTAGCCATTCTAGGCATAAGAACAGAATTCAATGCTAAAATTATCGTATTAGGTATCTGAGTTATTCGCTCTGCATAAGTATAAAAACCAACTTCTTCTTCCGTACTAAAACTTCCTAACATCAATTTATCCATTATATTATATAGACTGACAGCTACAACTGGCAAAAAAAGGACCAGATTAGGTTTAATATGCTTTACAATGCCAGTAAGAGAAGGTCTTCTAAAATTTACATTTGATAACACAAATGGCCATACAGCTAATACAGCCAATAAGCTTCCAACAGAAAGGATTCCCGTATAAATTGATAAATCAGACTGATCTTTTACAAATAAAAAAATCGCAAATACCATTCCCAATCGGACAATTACACTACGGATCGTAGTCAATTTAAACTTTTCTAAACCAAAGCAAAGCCAATTAACATCAAAAATTCCCGATGCAACATAAAAGAATTGCATACAATATATCAATCGATTTTCTTTCACATAAGAAATACAGTAAATAAAATATAAAGCCGTAACAAATAATCCAACCAGTAACTGAAAAGAATAAATTTCCCAAAATGTTTTATCCAAGGTATTTCGATCGTCTCTTATTGCAGCAATCGTTCTATTCCCATAATTGATCACTCCTAACATCACAAAAAGATAAAAATAATTAGCAAGAGCTTGTGTATAAGAATATATACCGATATTGTATGCCCCTAAAACTCTTGACACATAGGGTGCAGTTATAAATGGCAATATGATTACCAATAGTTGATAACATACATTGTACACAAGATTCTTTTTTATCTTTCCTTCCATCACAAATACTCCAAATTCAAAACAACCATTTATAAGATTACTCAAAATGCCCTTTATACTTATTTGGAAGAGTCAACATACTGCCCAATAATAGATTCCCTTCTTTCGAATAATATTTAGCCATTCCATACATAGGTGTAAACGTCATTTCCCCTAAAATTGGCTTACCAAAACTATCATAGAAATCAACTCTTACAAAAGGAAATCCTTTTGACAATATTCGAGCATATTTTATCATCTGATCCAAACAAGCAGGTTTATTAGCCCTACGCATATTACTTTTAGCACCAATATCAAATACATTCCATTCAAGATCATACCATTCAAGTACAAGTTCCGACTCCCTGTTAAGGCAAACCAACACACACTTTGGCTCTCCATTAAAACAATATACCTTATAATCTTCCGGAAGTCCTCTTTCACTAGTTTCAATAAACTCTTCAGCAATAATACGAGGTGTCATTTTTGAATAATGAGGCTCATAAGTATTGGTACCATAAACAGAATGAAGCCATTTATTTAAAGAAATATCAGCAGAATGAATATCTAATTCATCTTTATTAAAGCATACAATATTATACTTACAACCATGTGTACATTTAATCACAAACTTTTTAGGAAATCGATTCCACTCTATACCCTTCACATCAGTATAGACTCCATATAGCTGAGGCATTAATTCCATGAGACCTAAAGAGCTAACATATTCTCTAAGCTCATATTTATCAGCACATTTAACTACTATAGGCTTTTGCCAATACAAGGCAAGCCAGCATATTTTTTCATTAAAACCCTGAGGGTTTACTAAATCCAAACTCGTTCCAAATATTCTATAATATTTCTGCTTAACATAAAATACAGGAGACAGTTGTTTTAAAATTCTAGAAAATAAAAATTTAATTTCACCAAACATTAGATTAATTATTTAATATAAAAAACAAATGCAAGAGTTGTACTAGTATAAATTCAATCGGATACTTGCATTATTACTAAAAGATTCAGCATCCAGATGTTTACAATAGGGAATTTTTTCTTTTATCAAAAAACCCAAGTATAGAACAATAAACATCAAATTTAGTGTATACACTTCTGACAAGGACATAAAGAAGAATACAGCAAATAGCAAAAACACTATATTCTTGACCCTCAAATCCAAACAAAACAACATTGATTTAATTGACTTCCAAACAAGTAAAAAACAAACCAACAACAATATGATTCCTCCCATAAGTAATATCTGAAGAATAATATTATGAGCATTAAAAGAAGAACTTCCTATCTCAATATATCTATTATTGTTTTCAACAGCCCCATAACCTATAAGAAATGATTTTTCAATCATATTAATAGCACTATTCCAAATTATAGTTCGAGTAGAAAATGTTAAATCCTTTCTTAAAACGACTTCCACTAAATAGGCAAATTTATTTTGTATTTGATACACAACTATCAAATAGTGGATCATAAACACAGTGATGGCCATGGCAACTAAAATAAAATTGTATCCCCGATGAATAGAATGTACAATCTTCCCCTGTGTATCTTTAGGCAATACAAAAAACAAATAGCCAATAGTAAAAAAGAAACATCCAACAAGCGATGTAGCAGACTGATACACAAATTCACAACCCCACATGCATATAAACAACAGAAAGACTTCCTTATTATTTTTATTCAAATAAAAGTTTTTCAAAAAAACGAACACTATTGAAATCATATAAAACGGTATAACCTGATTAGATACTCCTAAGAAGTAATACGATTTATCTATACCTGAAAATTGAGAATTAAAAAAATACAATCCATTGGGATAAAGAAAGGTAAGAATAGTATTAACTAAAATCAATGACATCCCAAAAAAAGAAGTTCCAATAAAGAATAATCGCCTGCTCATCCTATAAAAAAAGCAATAGAAACATATCAGAGAATAAGACCTCTCAAAATTCAAAAGAAAATTTCCCAAGTTTCCCGCATTCTTCATCGTTACAAATAGAAACAGGAAAAAGAACAACAGAATCAACCACAGTAATTCATTTTTTCTAAAAAATACAAAAAATACAACTATTGAACAGACACAAATCACATGATGTATATATCGAATATAGTTATATGCAGAGGTAAATGTGATAAATTCAGGACATAATAAAGCGAACTGTATTCCCCAAAAAATCACATGCCACATAAGTTTATTGATAAACTTCCGTTTCAAAACGATGTTCATAAATCCAATTTAAATATCAGAATATTATCTTTTTATATAAATTCAATATGGACTCTATTAGAGTTGTACTAGAAAACCGATTTATAGAATCCAGATATCCTCTATCCAATAATATTTGCATATCCATCTTATGCTCCATAGCATATTCAATACGCCCAGCCAAACTTTCCGGATTACCTTCCTCGTACAACAAGCCATTATAACCATCCTCGACAATCTCTAATGTCCCACCTGTATTAGCTCCAATAACAAGCATTTTAGCCAACATATTCTCTACAGTAACTCGTCCAAAAGCTTCCTTTTTTGAACAAGTCAAACCTATATCACATTGTCTTCGCAACTCCCTTAAATCATCATGATGCTCTAAAATGCAAATTTTTTGTTCTAGCTCATGCTCTTTTACATACGATTTCACATATTCCAAATACTCCTTCGTTTCTCCTTGTCCCACCAAAGTCAATAAAACAGTATCAATACCACGTTGCATTAATAACTCTACAGCCTTTATCGCATCCATTTGGCCTTTTTGAACAGAAATTCTCCCTGCCAAAAGCATCCTAGTTACCGGAGATTCAAATCTTGTAACATCTTCCAGTTTATATTTTTCAACCGGAACTCCATTATATACAAGATCCATTTTACGCCCCAAGAGAGGCTCAAATTTAGCCTGTACATCTTTTGATATCGCTATAACAGATGAGGCCCTTGCAACCAATCGATATACATACTTTTCACGAAACAACTTTTTACCCAAATCAGCTTCCATGAATTGACGAATATGCCATACATATGGAATCTTCAATTTTTGTGCGATCTCTGCACCAATACTACTATCTAATCCATTTATATGGATAATGTCAATATTCTCCGATTTAAGAACCTTTTCTATTTTTCTTTTCTGTATAGAATTACAGATACTTTTCACAAAGAACTTCACTTGCGTCATCGGAGTTTTTTTGTTCAAATCCATTCGCATCCCATATAATGGAGCGACTATAAATTTTATCTTCCCTTCTGCAATTCGCCCCTCTAAATTCCTCGTATTGGCAAGAACGACAACAACTTCAATTCCTCGACGCAACATTTCATCAATGATATTATACATGGAAAGAGTTGCCCCATCGCTATTGGTAATGCTATAATGCGCAAAAAAACAGACTTTCATAATGCATCCTTAATTTTTTCAAAACATACGTACTCATCCAATATATCTATCGCCATTTCCTTCTTACCGGTAAAAGTATTGTATATTTTCGTACAATCACTTATCAACATGTCCCGTTCACTAGTAATATCACACTTATCATACAGCGCATTAATAGGATATACACTTAGATTTCCATTTTTAGATTCTACAATCTTTAATATAGAAAATGTAACTTTATAAAGAGACATTCTTTCTTTATCAAAATAGAAATGTAATAACACCGAATACTCGGGCAAATTTTCTCTTACTAAATAAAGAGAACTAGGAGATATGCTGAAATTACCCAACGAATAGGCAACTAAACAGCCTTTATCTACGAATTTCTGAACGACATGGGGGTGATTTCCTACTATAGCATCCGCTCCTGCACGAACTATTAAATCTACAATATATTCCGTGTATGCTCCGACCTTAACATTGAATAAGCCACCGGAATGTAAACAAACAATAACATAGTCGGCTTCACACCTTGCTTTTTCTATATCAGATTTAAGCCGTTCTAAATATCTTGGATAGATGTCATCCTCTAATAAATCATCTGATTTAGGAAGATTTTTCAACATGCCAAGTTTCTTTTTGATTCGCATTCGCTGCTCTAAAGTAGTAACCTTTCGTATGTATCGAGAAAGTTTACTACGAATACCCGGTGTATTTAATGTCTTTTTAAATTTCAGCCACTCACGTTCTTGCGACTTCAATACATTAACATAGAACTCTTCATCTTCTTTGAATACAATCCCATTCTCTACTACATTTGTTCCATACGTATAAGCTATTAAAGCAATCTTCTTACCCCCCAACTCCAAAAGTTCATAAGAAGTTCGTTCTTCTTTACTCCTATAAGTTCCAAAATGCTTTATTCCATACTGATCCAATAGATCCAATGTCCTAATCAACCCTTCGGTTCCGCGATCAAGACAGTGATTATTGGCCGTACTTACATAATCGATACCAGCACTTTTCATTGAACATACAAAACGATCCGGAGTATTAAATGAATACACGTCATTCGTATATCCGGCCTCCTCCCCAGCAAATACAGTCTCCAAATTACCAACAACAAGATCTGATTCCCGCAACTTATCCTTCACTCCATGAAAAACAAAGTCAAAGTCATATTTTTTATCAGATCTAGAAGCACTCAATAAGGGACGTTCGCACATTATATCCCCGGTAAAACTTATTTTATAATATTCTTTCATCACATCATCTCAATACATACTCCCTCTGTATCACATCTTTGAGGATAGGAGTCCCAGTAATTCGTTCATAAATTCTCTTTACATCTTCCTGTAATTGAATACGATCATCCCCCTCCAATTCATCATTTAGTTCATCTATTGGATAAACAACAATCATCTTATTGGAATCTTCAACAGCCTTTAAAATAGAGAATGTGATCGTTCTTACATTCCCTTTATCTCGATCTTTTGAAAAATAAACATGCAAAGCCATAGAATATTCAGGTAGGGCATCATGAATTATATAATCGGCACTCGGAGATTGATTAAAACTACCCAAAGAATAAGCAACAACCTTTCTGTTTTCTATTCTTGTTTTCTGAATAACATGCGGATGATTTCCTATTAACATATCAGCACCATGTTCTAAAACAAAATCAGCCATAAACCTACTATAGGTTCCCGGAGTTTCATTAAATTGTCCCCCAATATGCGAACATACGATCACATAATCAGCTTTTTCTCTTGCGGTTTTCAGATCTTCTGCCAATAATCCTAAATATTTATTATCAGTATCACCATCCATGATAACATCTACCCTCGGCTTTAAGAATACTTTTCCCCGCCGAAGTTGCATTCTTGCCACAACCCTATTTATTCTTCTCCGATATCTTGCTTTAATAAACCTAAAAAAAATTCTTTTAGCCCATTTTCTTTTACCAACAAGAATAAATTCACTTTGCTCTTTAAGCAAATTCACATGGAAATCATTTCGATCATCTAGAGCAATTCCCGTATTTGACGCATTTGTCGAATAGGTATTCGATATTAGTGCTATTACAATATGATTCAAATATAAATACAGAATTCGTTTTGAAGCGTTCTCATATGTAAAAGTACCCGTATGTAAAACCTTATTTCTATCTAATTCTTTAATTGTACGAACAAGGCCTTCAATCCCTTGGTCTAAACAATGATTATTAGCAGTCGTAACACAATTGACACCTCCCTTCACCATTGCTTGGATCAATTCATCTGGAGAGTTACATAACAGATACTGATTCTGGAACCCATTCTTATCACCCGCACATACGGTCTCAAAATTACCTACCACATAATCAGATTCCTCAAACAATTTTTTAACTTTTCCAAAGACAGGGAAAAAATCATAAGCATCTGTATTCCTATCATATGCAGCATTCAGCAAAGGCCTATCACTAGTAATATCCCCGATAAAAGTAATTTTTTTCATGATCGATTCTGATTATTCCTTACAACTCTCTATCTCAAGTAACAAAGGCTCATACAATGGCCATTTTCCAACCTGATCCTCTATTTGTGTCACATCTGGATCAGCCCCAGGATTTCCTTCTATCAGAACGATTTCTCCACTGCTTTTTATTGTTACATCCCACCCTACGTATCTGACTTCAGGATGAACCCTTGCTGCTTTCTTTACCATATCTACAACTTCAAACCATCTTGGAATTTGAAATCCCACAATAGGTTTTCTTGAATCCGGATGTATTGTATATCGATTCCATTTACGATCTACCCCTGTTGTATTAACAATACCTGTTTCGACATCTATTAACGAGGCTATCCCATCATGATGAAAATTGTCGGCAAATTTTCCCTTTCTACTTAACCTTAAAACCGTAGCCATAATTCTAACTGAATCATCCGCACAAATCAGTGTCACAACACGAATCGTATTCACCGCAGTATTATTAAAAGCAGCCAACTCGCAATCTTGCTCTAGTACTTCTTCTAATAAAATCTTGTCTTTCTTACACGTATCATAGAAACGATCCAAATCACTCACATCAGCCAAATGAATAATATCAATCCCCTTTCCAAACATTCCATCAGGAGATTTGCAAAAAAGTGTTGAATTTCTTTTACAAAAAGAATAAAACTCTTCTTTTGAACAAACCTTTGTATCAAGCCAATCTCGACCTAAATAGTCTTTAAACTCTTGATTAAACAATGGTTTCTGATCAAAAAATATTCTTGATTTTGGATCATTACATATTTTTATAATTTTCAACAACTTACCATGTGTAATAAATTGATCCCTCTCGATTCTTCTTTTAAAATAAAAACGATACTGAACATAGTCTATTAATTCTATGTTATATTTTATTTTTTCCCACAAAAAATCAAAGACTATATAAATTCGTTCTAAAACATTTGCATTAGGAAGAATCTCTTTATCAATATCACGAAACAAACGAATAAATTTCTGCAAAATACTTTCTTTCATAATTCTTTTTAGAATCAGCAGTCCATCAGTATTTTCTGAATATTTTCCTCACCCAACTTCTCCGGAGTCCTACCTTCCGCACGAAGATCACGTCCTAAAGCCGCACTAGCTATTTCGATAAGACTTGAAACAATAGGAGTTGCGACATCTAACGACTTTCCTAAAGCCTCTAACATCACTAACCCCTGCGGTACATCCTCTGAAATATATCTGGAATCCACTTGGGTCGGTCCTTTCGCACGGGTATCCATTTCCGCATAATCCAAGAAAACCTCTTTAGCGTCCTTATTATCATCTAATGAATTTCGGTATTTACAAGCCTCCACATAACTTAGCCTTGAAAAACCTAGTTTCTCCAGAACATTCATCTTTTCTGCATCCATCGCCTCTAAGATTCTCCAGGTAGCAGGGTTGTCCCTGGTATATGCCTCATGATACATGCAAAAATCACCATGTGATTTCTCTATACGCGGTATGCTCATAACAGAACCTACTGTATGCACTACTAAGTTTGGATTATGAAGAGCCGCTTCTACCACAGAATCCAAATAAACAAATCGTTCTTGTAATTTATCCAATTTTTCTATCGCTTCCTCTTTTCTTGATGAAGGATAAATACCAATCGGATTCCTTACATTTCGAAACCCTACCTTAAATTGCCCCGGTTCCATAATACGACCGTCTATAAAAGAGCTTTGAGCTTCCGCTACAATGATAGGTTTATCTTGGCAATATTTAAGAACATATGCGGTAGACAAATATCCCGGATTGATCAAAAGTATTTGATCTTTTTGTAGATATGGTGCTATCTTTTCTATTAATTGCTCATGATAATTCGTTTGAATATATATGATAACGATTTCAGCGTCTTGCAGCTCCTCTAGGTCTCTTGTAACTCGATGAATATACGCAGTAGAAACTTTGCCAAACTCATTTAAAGTCATTTCTCCTTTATGTGATTGCATATACTCAAAATTATCATCATGCATCGCATGAGATGTCTTGATCAAAGTAACTTCATGTCCTTTCAATGTTAAATCAGCCGCAACTGCACACCCTGCGTTACCAGCTCCTAAAATAGCAATTTTCATTTTTAATTCTCCTTGCCTAAATTATTATATATCTATTTAATTCTGCGCATATTCCAAAGTCTTCTTCACAAAGACCTCCTCCAACACACGTTCTGTCAAATCTCCGAATGTGGGGCCACAAGTGATCTGATTGGAACCCGGGCAAACATTATATTCAATGAAAACCGGTTCCCCTTTCACATTCACAGAAAAATCCCAACCGATTAGTTTGAAATGGGCCAATTTCAAATGTTGCTCTTTTATCATAGCTATGATTTTATCATAAGAAGGTACTATAACATCCGCAAAACGAATACCGTGTTGATTTTCTGTAACCCACTCGGCTTTTCGATTAACACCTTTCTCGGTCAACCGCCCATTAGCTTGAATCGGACAGGCGAATCCACCCGCACCAATATTATCGACCTTATGTCCACTTGCCCCCATTCGTAAAATAGAGGATAAAATATAGATCATACCTTCAAATAAGAACGACACAACACGAATCGTATTTAATGAAGAAGGATTCAACGCAGCCAGTACCGCATGCTGCTTAACTGCCTCTTGAACAATAAAGTTCGCCTTTAAACCATCTATAGCTGATATTAATGATTTTTGATCCAAGTCCTGTGAGTCAAAGAAACTAATCAATCTACCTTCTCCACTATCTATTGAGGGCTTAATCAAAAACTCTCCTTGATACACCATACATTTCTCTATAGCCTGTTCTTTAGTGATTATACACATATGCGCATCATAAAAGATTCCGGCCATATTTTTCACAATGGTCTCAGGTCTAACTAAATCCTTGAAAAAAACATCATGTAAACATTTGTCCTCACCAAAACGACGGAACTGTGAATTACTGAAATAAGGGACTATAACCCCATACCATAAATCATCCGGGATATAGCGCGGATCCGGCTCATGAGTTCGATCCCAAAAGATCTGATACCACATTTTATCTGGTCTCAATCCATATTTCTTCCAAAAAGGAATCACAATCTCATTATACTCTTTCGTGCATTTGCATCCGCCATTCATTCGCTTTAAACGAAGCTTAGCCTTTTTACGATACTCATATTTCCGATAAAAAGATTCAGCCTTGAAATTCAGGTCATCCCATTTTTTACGTACACCACTTCTCATATTCTATCCATTCTATCGAATCAAAACTTCATTATATTTCATCATATAAATATCCTCCGAATAATTTCCAATATTCACCGGATTAGTCTTTCCGGACAAATTATTAACAATCAAATCCATATGATTACAACCACATTCATAAGCATGAGGATACCCTCCTCCAAAACGAGGATTCACTTCTGATATATAATAATCACCTCCGATCTCGAAAATATCAATATCTATTTGCCCCCGATATCCAGCCTCTTTCACAAATCTGTTGATCAAACAAAATAGCTTTTCATCTTTAAAAGAAACCGCTTTATCTGTTTCTCCTGCCCGCATAACGATTTTCCTTTTCGTGAAAATAGAAACGACCTCACCACTCAACATATCAATATATACATCCGCTCCTATTTCCTGACCGTCTAAAAATTCTTGGATCATTAGGTTATCCGCATGGGCAAAAAGCAACTCGATAGTCTCTTTATCATTCACTTTACTTATAGCGAGAGAAGCGCTACCTCTGACAGGTTTTACAAATACCGGATAAGAGATTTTTCCCAACTCGATATCCTTAAAAAAAACAGACTTATCGGTATAACTTTTAGCGGTCTTATAACCATGCGTTGTTAGCCATTCATACATTTGTATCTTATCTAGGCTCATCTCACATAATTCATAACTAGATCCTATCACCTTGACACTTAATGCCGCAAATTCTTTTTCGTGCTTGGCTAACAGACTCAATTCAGGATCTATTAAACTTAATATGGCTGTTATCTTCTCTTTTCTACAAATATCAAAAATAACCTCCATATAATCCGAAGCCATCATCCGAGGTACTTGGTAATATTTATCAGCTTCATATATTGCCGGAGCGATATTACTCATATCTGTAGCGATAACAGAGCCTAAACGATTACCCTCTTGATCCGTCAACGCCTTTTTAAGATATTGGACTATCTTATTCCTCGTCCCTACACTTAAGATTAATATATTGATTTCCATTTCTAAATTATATTTTCTAATCTCATCAAATCATCAAAAAATAAAGGGGTTCCACCCGTATGAATAAATAGGATATTTTCTCCTGTCACATTATTTTCTTGTATATATCTTATCATTCCGGTATATGCTTTCGCTGTATAAGTAGAGTCCATTGGTATTCCAAAATTCACTAAGACGCTATTAATCGTATAATCTATATCCTTGGATTTTGTTCCATATCCTAAACCGACATAATCATCAACAAAAACTATTTCACTTTCTAATTGGATCTTTGATAGATGTATCCCTTTACTCGCTAAATATTCATACGAGCTATCCAATACCACTTGTTTTCCCCGAGGATTTTTCCGAGCGATACTAATACCTATAATCTTTCGTTTATCTTGACTCATCAATTGTCCGCAAACCAATCCTGCTTGCGTTGTACCCGTACCTGACGCTAGAAAGATAAGACCAAAATGAATTTTACACTCATGCTCATATACTGCGATTTCCTTATAGCAATCCACATAAGCCTGCGTTCCTAGATTACCATGCCCGCCACCCGCAATAAAATAAGGCTTCTTTCCTTCCTCTTTCAATGTAGCCAACAATCTCTCGATGGTGTCATGGACCTCATTGACAGGAGTAATCATAAAATGAGAGCCGAATAACTCCATCATCTTACTATTGAATGTAGGCAAAGAAGATTCTTTTGGAGCGACAATATAACAAGGCAATTTCCTTGAAGCTGCCATATTTGAAACGATTCGGCAATGGTTGGAGCTACCACTTCCATACGTAACTACACAATCAAATCCCCCTTGATCTATTTCTTTAAAGAAGTTCATGGCTTTTCTTGCCTTATTCCCACCAAAAGAGATAGGGATCAGATCATCACGTTTTATATAGATATTATTTTTATTGGAATCACTAAACAAAAAGTATAAAGGAGTCATATCTATTTCCCTTTATTATTTTCACGAAATTCAGAAGCTGTAATGCTATAATAGAATCTATCTACTAAGGTTCCTCTGTTAACCGCAGAGTTTTTATCTAAACGATGCTTCACAAAACCACATTTCTCAAATAATTTCTGAGCTGGTATATTGTCTACTTCCGTATATAAATAGACTTCTAGCAAATCCAATTCATCAAAAGCATATTTCAACAATAAGATACTAGCATCTTGCGCTATACCTTTTCCTCTATACCGACTTTCTCCTAACGTAATATAATATTCGGCCCGTCCATCTACGATAGATAATAAACCTATTACACCCACAGGATTTCTATCATATTCAATGATGGCATCATAGCGATCTGCTCGATCCTTATTCTTATGAAACCAAGCCCGAGTCTTATCCTCGTCCAAAGGAAGTTCGTAATGCAGGAACTTATTATTCTCACAATCGTTTATCCATCGGACCTTATTCAATATATCATTTTCCGTAAAAGGTCGGATATTTACATTTCCAAATTTCATTTTACACCATTTAAATCCAGCCTATTTTTACGGGAGACATCCAATCTTCCCGCAGGAATTTGTTTCCCGACCAACACATCCGACCTTTTTACTACTTTTAGAACCGTACGTAAAATGATTTTACAATCTAAAAACAATGAACAATGATCTACATAATAAACATCCTGTTGCAAACGTTCGTCCCACCCGGTAGCGTTTCGTCCGTTAATCTGTGCCCACCCAGTCAATCCCGGTCTCTGTTCATGACGACGCAATTCCTCTTTTGTATAATATGGAAGATATTCAACCAAAAGGGGTCTTGGCCCTACAACACTCATATCTCCCTTTAATATATTGAAAATCTCAGGTAACTCATCCAGGCTTGTTGAGCGAAGAATACGACCGAATTTGGGTAAACGTTCGTCATCAGGTAGAGGATTTCCTTCTTTATCACATTTATCAATCATAGACCTAAATTTGTATAACTTAAAAACCTTTCCTTTTTTTCCGGGTCTGTCTTGAGTGAATAAAATTGGAGAGCCTAATCTAATTTTTACTAAAAAAGCAACTAATACAAGTAACCACCAAAATAGAACAAGAAACAAAAATGAACATAAAATGTCCATTACTCTCTTTATATATTGTTTATAGAAATTCTTCAAGTCCATTAAAATGACTATTAATCACCTATAAAAACATCTCCGAACAATCTCTATCACCACCTCTTGCTGCTCCACCGTCATCTTGTTATCCGAAGGCAGGCACAAACCTCTATGAAAAATATCCATGCCTACATCCAACGGCTTGCCATCCTTTCCACGGACACTACCACTTATGTACGCATTTGTCTTCGCCCGGCCGTTACCTTCCCGGGTAACAAATCCATTCATCCGATAAATAGGTTGCATGTGCATGGGCTTCCAGACAGGACGGCCCTCCGCATTATATTGGGCAAGTTTTTCCAAGATCTCAGTCGGACAACTTTTTCCGGATTCACTGATATATAAAGCATCGCACTCCCCGCATACTTGCTTACACATAGCATCCTCGTCAATCAATAGGCAAGACAGCCAATAATTGGGTTCGGAATGCCTCGCATCAAACGGATTCATGGTTACCGGAAGATCCTTAAATCCCGATTTATATCCTTCATAAATAGCCTTCTTTTGAGCGATATGTTCCTCCAGATAAGGGAATTGACCTCTTACCACTCCCGCTATCACGTTACTCATGCGATAATTATATCCCAGTTCCTCATGTTGATACCAAGGGGCATTCTCTCGGGATTGGGTAGACCATTTACGTACTTTGTTCGCTGCCTCCAAATCATCCGTCAATAACATTCCCCCAGAAGATCCCGTGATAATTTTATTTCCATTAAATGAAATAGCGTTGTAATGACCAAAAGTTCCGGTTTGTACACCTTTATAAGAGGCACCCAACGATTCCGCCGCATCCTCTATGATAATAGCATCATGCCTCTGACAAATAGCCCGGATTTCATCGATCTTGCCCGGTGTCCCATAGAGATGAGCGACCACAACGACCTTCACTTCCGGATAAATTTCGAAGGCTTTCTCTAACGCAATCGGATCCATATTCCAAGTATCATATTCCGTGTCGATAAACACGGGTACTCCACCCTCGTAGACAACCGGATTTACCGTAGCGTCAAAGGTCATATCCGAACAAAAGACCTTATCACCGGGTTTTACCCCGGCCAACCGAACCGCCATATGCAAAGCAGCTGTCCCTGCTGATAAAGCAACCGCATACTGACAACCAATCTTCTCACAAGCCAGACGTTCTACCTCATTAATATTCTTGCCTACAGTAGACATCCAATTACTCTCATATGCCTCTATTATATATTTGATTTCATCTCCATGCATCGTAGGAGAACTCAGCCATATTTTAGAAGCAAACGGTGTTATTTGTTTTAATTTGAAGTCTTGATCCTCTCTCTTCATATCCAGTTATTTTCTTTTCTTATTCTCTGCCTCAAAACCATACCCATAGCCGTATCCATAACCATAATGTTTACCATAGCCATAACCATATTTCTTACCATAACCGTAACCATAGGTGTTCTTACGTTTGCTCAGGTCGATTCCATTGATCACTACCGCTAACTTGTCAAATTTATGCTCGTCCCTAAGAACATTAATGTAGCAGAAAGCGGCTTTCGGGGTCACGTCCGCACGGCAGACATAAACACACATGTCGGCCACACGGCTTATTATGGCCGTATCAGTTACCATACCGATCGGGGCTGTATCCAGCAACACGTAGTCATAACGGGATTTCAATTGCTCTATCGCCTTCTCCAAGGTATCACGGGCTACCAGTTCCGTCGGGTTCGGGGGAATCGTTCCTCCTAAAAGGATATCCAGGTTCGGACTGATGCCGGAAGGCTGCACAAGATCAAAAAGATCCTTATCCTCCGGATCCATCAGATAATTTGATATTCCTTCCTGCCTTTTCGATAAATCGAAGACCTTATTCAAGTCCGGCTTACGGATATCCATACCAACCACTACCACCTTCTTTCCCAAATAAGCCAAGCTGACAGCGAGATTTCCAGTCACGAAAGACTTACCTTCTCCGGGCTGCGTAGAAGAGAAAAGTATGACCTTTTGATCTTTCCGGAGCATAAAGAGCAGATTGGTCCGCAAACCTCGGAAGGTCTCCTCCATCATGTCGTTCTTATTCTCGCGCACCACGATCGCTCCCTTATCGAAGGATTTATGACCACACAAGGGCAATTCGCCCAAAATCGGAACATTCGTCAATTGCTCCACATCGCCACGATTCTCGATCTTATATTTCAATAATTCCACGACAAAGATGATTCCCACCGGAATAAACAGGCCCACCACAAACGCAGCCAATAAAAACACGAGCTTCTTGGGAGCCACAGGATCCTTCCCGGGTAATGGTTCCTCTACAATACGACCATTATTAGCCGTGGCTGCCAATGTGATCGCATTTTCCTCCCGCTTCTGCAACAGCATGATATATAAAGTCGCCTTGATTTCTTGCTGGCGAGAAATAGTCATGAACTCTTTCTCTTGCTTTGGAGCATCACTAATCCGGCTCTCAAATTTACTAGCCTGACGCTCAATATCTTTCTGGGCGATTTGTAGTCCTCGCAAGACACTATTCACGGTTGTCTCGACATTGCGTCTCATCGCCTCAACGCCGGTGTTCATGTTTATCACCGCCGGGTTATTTTCCGAAGAGGTACGTAATAAACGTTTACGCTCGATGATCATCGTGTTATATTGTTCAATCACCCTAGTGAGGTTTTGATCCTGTAACCCTACGTTTGCAGGAATTACCTCTTCCTTGTTGACCGGATCGTTGATATAGGTACGCAGAAATTGAACCAAGCTGATCTGTGTAGCGTTCTCCGTACGTTGCTGCTCATACTTGGAACTCTCTTGTAAGGCTAGACGGGCATCACTTGTCAAATCCGTCAGACCGGATCGTTGCTTGAAGTCCGCCAACTCGCTCTCCGCCGTACCCAACTCATGGTTAATTATACCGATACGCTCCTCTATGAACTCAGCGGTTTTCTGAGCTACCTCATTCTTCTCATCGTTTGCGTCTTGATTATAGAACGCAACCAAACGATTCACGAAATCCACGCCTCGCTCCTTTACTGTATTGTTCACGCTGATCTTCGCTATCGTCGTGGTCTGGGAAGAGGCGGTCACGCTCAAGTCTTTCATATAATCCTCGGCGGTCTCCGTCGGCGTATTTATGGTAACACGTAAAGCGATTTCCTCTTCTTCCATATACAAGGTATCGCCTCGCGTAAAGCTTAAAACACCCACAGGTGTTGGTAACACCGCCGGCAATTGATCAAATGCCTGTTCTATCTCTTGCTCTTCCTTATCTTGCACATATTCAGCCTTAACAGACAATTTTCCTGTTTTTGTAAATGTAAGATCCAGCTTAATCGGCTCCTCCAATTTATCGGCCTCTTCCGGTGTCATATAAATCCGCACCGGACTATTCTTATAAAGAGGCATCGCATAACCGAACGCTCGCTTTTCCGCTACACGAACATATAAATTCAGGTCGTTCACGACTTTTTTTATCAATGTACGGGATTTCAATATCTCCACCTCGTTATCAAAATTATTTGTCATGGAAAACATTCCCAAATCTTGAATGGCCGCCAACGGATTGTTGCCCGAACCGCTTCGCTTATCCTCCTCCTTTATCAACACGGAACTGGAAATGTTATATACAGGCGTTTGATAACGAAGAAACAGGTAAGTAGCGATGCAACATATCAATATACTAGCAACAAACCAACGCCAATAAAAAAGGTATTTGAATAAAAGAGCGACCAAATCAATCTCTTGTTCCTCGTTCTCTATCCCAGTGTTATTATTTATCCGTTCGTCTATCATCTCTCTTAATTTTCAATTCTCAATTTTCAATTACTTAAGTATGTTTACCAACAGGCCGGCAATAGATACCAGAATCGAGAGTGAGCTTACCCAAAGGGTCGTGCTGTTACCGATATCGGAGTTCTTAGCCTTCGTCTTGTTCGGGGTCACGTAAATAATATCGTTTTGCTTCAGGTAATAATACGGGGAAGTCACGACTTCGGCATTATTCAAATTCAAGTTAATGATCTCACGCTTACCGTTCACGTCCTCACGGATCAGCTTGACGTTATCACGGACACCGTAAATCGTCATATCGCCTGCCATCGCCAAAGCCTCCAGAACGTTCACCTTCTCGTTGCCGATCGTGAAGCTACCCGGACGGGCCACCTCACCCAACACGGAGATCTTGTAATTAGCCATACGGACCGTAACGATCGGGGATTCCTTCAAATAAGGTTTCAAACGCTCACGAATCAAGTCCTCCGCCTCGTTCTTGGTGAGACCACCCACTTCCAAGCGACCGATAACAGGAAAATCGATCTCTCCTTTATTATTCACCAAGTATTGCTGCATGGTCGGTTGCGTGGTCGTACTGATATTTGTCAAAGCCGCATTGATTGGAGTCTGTACCGTCAAGTTGAATGGGGTCGCAGCCTTCGGGTCTGTCGTATTGACCGTGATGCTCAACAAGTCTTTTGGCATGATCTTTGCGTCATACAATGGAAGGGTCTCCTCAAAATCGTTCACTGCCTCTGGGTTTTGGAGGTATGGTACGTTCTTGTAAGAAGTACAACTCGCTACCAATAGAGGTAAAGCTAATAAAAGTAGTAATCTTTTGATTTTCATATTATTTTGTTATCTTTTTTTATTTCATTGAACACAGAATGATATGGATTTAGCGAAACAAACGAGAGAAAAGGCCTTTCGGTTTCTCCGGTTCGTATTCCGACTCGTATTTCCGCATTAAATCCTCATAGGAAAGTCTTTTACTCACCATCTCATAAATCATACCCCAGTCCGGGAGACCACCAAGATTACGGTCATCAATAAAAATGTCGGCCTTCAGCTTACGGGAGAAATGGTTATTCAGGCTTTTCTCTTCCTCCGGGTAATCTCGGTTCACGGCGTAAAACTCCAAGCCCCGCTCTCGGCAAAAGGTGACAGCCTCATCCAAAAGCTTACCCTCTCGCACACTCCATAAGATCAGCTTGTGGTGTTCTATTTGTAACTTTCTCAATGTCTCGAAAGCGAAAGGGATCTCCTTCCCTATCGCCGGATATTTATGCTCAACGATTGTTCCGTCAAAATCTACTGCGATAATCATTTATAATTCAGATTTATAACTACCAACTAAATTGCTAATTCACTCCGTCCAATCTCGTGAATTGAGAGTTTTGGCTCTTGAACTCGGGGACGAAGGATTTCATCTCTCTCACCATAGGAAGAATATGTACATGAAGGGATAATTCAGCTAATAGATCAATGTGCTCTACCACATCCTTGTAGGCGTACTCCCGGACTGCTGCCACACGAATCTTCTCATGAGGGGTTTCCTTCGTATTCTCCTTGTTGCTCAATAGTTCCTCATATAATTTCTCACCGGGACGAAGACCTGTGTATTTAATCTCTATGTCTTTATCCACCTGCAAACCAGAAAGCTCGATCATACGCTTCGCTAAGTCAGCGATCTTGACCGGCTCACCCATATCAAAGATGAATATCTCGCCGCCCTTGCCCATCGTACCGGCTTCCAACACCAAACGGCAGGCTTCGGGGATTGTCATGAAGTAGCGGATGATATCGGGATGGGTTACCGTAACTGGGCCTCCTTTGGCGATCTGATCGCGAAAACGAGGTATCACGGAGCCATTACTTCCTAATACATTACCGAAACGGGTCGTGATAAACTTAGTGTTTCCCGCTAGAGCCCCCTTACTGATCGCCACACTCAAGCTCTGCACATATATCTCAGCGAGGCGCTTGCTACATCCCATGATATTCGTTGGATTAACGGCCTTATCCGTACTGATCATCACGAATTTCTCTACACCATAGCTTACGGCGGCATCCGCTATCACTCGGGTACCAAACACGTTGGTACGAACAGCCTCGCAAGGGTTCTCTTCCATCAAGGGGACGTGCTTATAAGCTGCCGCATGGAATACTACCTGGGGATGCCAATTGCGGAATACGTAATCTACACGGTCCGGATTCCGGACATCGCCTATGATAGGTACAAAATCCAGTTCCTTATACTTCTCCTCCAATTCCAGGCGTAAGTCATGCATCGGAGTCTCGGCGGCATCAAGGCAGATCAATTTCTTGATCGGGAAATGCGCCAGCTGGCGGCAGATCTCGCTACCAATGCTACCGGCCGCTCCCGTAACAAGGATCGTCTTATCTTTCAATAAGAGACCGATCTCGCCCAGATTTATACTGATCTCCTCACGACCCAGCAAGTCCTCAATACGGATCTCACGGACTGAACGCTTCATTCCGCCCTCATGGACCTCCTCCATATCAGGAACCACGAGAGGCTTCAAGGAGGCCTGCTCGCAATAATGAATCAAACGATCACCTTCTCGTCGGACGGTCTTTATATTCGGGAAAAGGATACCATCCAAGTTATTTCTGGGGATCAGACGCAACAAGTCATCAATGTCCTCGATCTGGTAAACGGGAAGTTCCGCTATGCGAAGGTTCTTTTTAGCGCTACCAAACGTCAAGAAGCCGATGATGCTATAATTTTGCATGAATACTTGCCGGTTGGGTGATGTGGCTATCATCACGCTATCCTCATCCATACCGAACACCAGTACACGCTTGCGCTTTTTTCCAAGTTGGGACAACACGCTATTATATACATTAATCACGAATACACGTAAGGTGATCAGCAGAACAATCGTCAACATACAATCGGTTATCCCTCCCACCCAATATATAGAGGAATTGAAATTCGCCCTCAAAAGATGAAGCAGTATGAACATGAGGATGGATTTTGTGATGGCGACACCACCAATCCTCCATAGTCCACGTAGCGTGGAATGACGGATCACCCCGTGATAAACCTTGAACGTAAGAAAAGAAAGGATACTGGCCACAAAGGAAGCTATTCCTACCTTTAATACACTAATCCCGCTTATGTATACATGCATGATGGACAATAATCCCAGCACTCCTATCAAAGATACACATAGGGAAATGAAAAGATCCGCACAAAAAATGATCCAGCGGTTGATATACCGCAAATTTACCAGACGCCCCAGCGCTAAACGCCAGCGATTATAACGATATTTCACCTTTTCCATATTTGTTTTATTCATATCTATCTAACTATAATAATAAGCGACCGAACCTCTCAAGTGGTTGGAGTGGTATAAGCTAAAGCAAGAGTCTAGTCTATCGGTTAAAGAAAAAGGGACTCTCCTCGCTACTAGAGATAGCTGACCTCTTGATCGATATCGGCCGCCTAATTCTCATTTTCTAATTGCGACCTAGCGATAATATATTCTTGATTGGAGGCTCTCTTGAACCTCAGAAGTATCTTTAATCAATCTCCATGTCACGATCCATGGACGTGGTTTTTACTTCCGGCATCGGAAAACACCTCACCTCTTCCTTATGCCACTCCTTGTAACCGTCAAGCGTACGAGTAGGGACGGATAACCGACCGTAGTCATTGCCTTCGCGATGGAAAAGATGGTTACATGTATAGGAACGTAACTCGCCATCTGTCCAAGAGACCATCACGATTGGAAACGGGTACGTGGTGAGGCTTAACGGGGTCACTAAGGTACGGGAAGATATTTGGCGTAACAGGTAAGCTGATTTCTCGAACGCCACCCAATACGGACCCGTACAGTAAAGATGGATGAAGGCACGATTATCCGACTCTCGCTTAAGAATCTCTTTCAAATGGTTTCCTAACAACGAGATAAGGCGTACTCCGGATCTATCCTCTTTTTTACCATAGTGCGTATCCATCTATGTGTATCATAATAGCTCTAGCAGGTCACGGGTGATATTTACTTTGGCACATCCCAGTAGATCTACACGGATCACAAAGTTAAGATTGCCATCCTCCACTTCCAGCACGTTACCTTCTAGACCATGCAACTTACCGCCGTTAATACGTACCCTCGCTCCAAGAGGCAGCGGACGGGGATCGATAATGACAGGCTCTTCGGAATCGTCCAGCATCCTACGGAGTTTCACCATCTGCTCATCCGGAATGAAGGCTACGGGGCGTATGCCTCCAGACCGTTCGCCAGCTATGTTTACCATGAAACGTTTGATATAAGGAAGATGCACGATCTCCTTCCTACGCAAGACATCGGTGCAACGGATGAATACAATGGAACGGAAGACGATCCGGTCTACTTGCTTACGCTTGCCGCTTGGCAGAAGACACATCTCTTTTTGGGAGGCTATATAAACCTCATAGTCCTTCTCGCCTTCCGGCTGACTGGCTATGCGCTTTTCCAGCTTGTCACGGCATAGTTTCTCGGACTTGTTGTTGACGATAGCGATGTACCAATGTTTCTGATCAGATTTTCGCCGTAACGGGTTTTCAGGAATGGTTCTTTCAACGCCTACGGCGTCGATACCCTCATGAGGTACCGAATTTACAACCGTTTTTACAACATTCGCTCGCATTTCGTTGATTGCTTAAAAGAGATAGTTTGATATATGCACCATAACCCTTTTTCGCCATGTGAGAAATTAGGCTACTTAGTGAGTAGCGCAAAAGGTGGGAGAATGGTTATTACTCAGTTGTAGAGACGGAGCATGCTCCGTCTCCCACCGTCTGACAGTAATTTAAAACATCTTTTAGAGGGGATGAGACGGGGTATACCCATCTCTACAAGAATGTATGTTCGATTTTAGGGGGGGACGTGATGATTTCGGAAATACGAGGCCATTTCGTCTCTATTGCCATGTCTATACATCAGAAATAAGAACGAAGATTTAACGAGAATCCAACTGGAAACACAAACAAACCCTAATGATTGCTTGTTTTTTGTTATTTTTTACTACATTTGCGGCGTGAAACAAACGCTACTCACTAAGTAGCCTCATCCCACTTTCGACACATAATTATAGACACAACCAAAGCAAGTGCTATTCACCTCTGTCATTTTTTCTAAAGAGAAACTTCTCAGATAAATCTGGGTGGTCTTGATGGACTTATGCCCCAATAATTCACTGATCATTTCTATAGGGACATTTTGCTCTTTCAATGCCATGGCAAAGGAATGGCGGATCGTATAAGAGGTAACATCCGATGCTATTCCAGCGGCCTTTTTCAACGCCTTCAAATTTCGATTGAACCGAGATAGGGCCGCATTGTATTCGAGATATGCCTCATAGCCCGTCTTCGTTCCACTCAAAAAAGGGAATAAATAGCCTGAGGCCGGCTTCTTGTCACCCATTAATTCCTTGCGCATCAATTCTGCCGTATCCAAGATTTCCAGTCTCATCGGTGTGCCTGTCTTCTGCCGATTATAGTCCAATATCCCGTTTTTGATATTCCTTTCTTTTAGGTGGGCGAAGTCCACGAACGACATTCCTGCATACTGAAACAACAAACAAACGACCAGTTGTGTCTCCCTTAGCACCTCACTCTCTACCTTCACCGTCATCAACTTATGTTGGTTCTCTAAGGATAGGGATTTCTTGCGCTTACTCTCCACTCCCGTAAAAACTCCTTGGAACAAACCGGGGATATATTCCGCATCACCATTCTCCACCGCCTTGTTATAAATACAACGCAAACGGCGGATATACGTGGAGACCGTATTACGCATGCAATCGTTTTCCAACAAATAAGCCTCATATCGGTGAAGATTGGCCTTATTGATATCCGAATAGGAAATGTTCTCTGTTCCACTATACTTTATAAAGGAGTTCAACGCATCCTGATAACTTTTGGCGGAGGAATAACGCTTTTCCTCTCGTAACTGGGACATATACCTTCTCACCCCTTCCACGAATCCTTTCTCATCCATATCTCTCTGTTTTTTAATAATATTTGAAATGAATAGACAAATGTAACCATACTATCTGAATGCAAAAAGAATTACCGAAACACTATCATAATGTTAACTTTTTAAATATATTTCAAACACAGACTTTTTCAAAACAATTGCTTTTAAACCGATTATTATGGAATTTAGTACCCAAAACAGCACATTTTTTAGGATATATCCTAAACTTGTATGTATTTAGTCGGCTTATAATTTCTATTTCCCGGCAGATAACCGACATCTACCCGGCACCTAGTTCGAATTATCCGGCACTTGCTCTAATTTAGTTGGGATCTACTTTTAATCATAATCTTCTGTACACTGAAAATCGAGACTATATTAGAGCCTTTGCACCCTAGAACGGCAAAAAAGTCAATTGATTTTCAAATACTATTCAGGAAGCATTTATTAGTTTTCTGAAACAAGAGATATAATAATTCGGCGGATATTGATAAAAAGAAGGCAAACTGCAAGTATTTTCCTTCATACACATTCTATTCGTCAGGGCTTAACTACCAGAGAATCGCATATAATAAACACACACCCTATCCTATCTCAAATACAAGAAGCAGAAGGAGAGAGAAATGACAAATTGACATAATTAAGCCGTATTAATGACTTCTATCAATTGAATACACAATATTAAATTAGCAGAGACTTGCTTGCAGGTGTCGTTTTTTTTCACGAATATTGCAAATCAAACAACCAAATAAACATATTCAGTTTACTAAAGTTAATCTTAAAGAAAGGAGAGCCTATGAAACAGGAGCCATCATGAACCATATCTAGCAAGGAAACTGGCTGGAAGATATGGCTTATAATCCAGCCAAACAAGTTTCTAAACGCCTTTAAATCAATTAATACTAACACTAAAACATTACAAATGTATGAATGAAATTTGTAAGGGGAAT
Organism: Parabacteroides sp. B2-S-102; assembly: GCF_023656665.1. Taxonomy (NCBI): domain Bacteria; kingdom Pseudomonadati; phylum Bacteroidota; class Bacteroidia; order Bacteroidales; family Tannerellaceae; genus Parabacteroides; species Parabacteroides sp. B2-S-102. The sequence goes on from NZ_JAMOKM010000010.1 coordinate 102,574, forward strand.
CCTAACCCCCGATTAAACACAAAAACTAAATTGGGCAGAGTCATGAAGTTAACCTCAATCCCGCTATTTGTTTTTACCACAGGTGTATACGCTTCCGTACACTCCCCAAACATGCGCATTAAAAGCGACATCATGATTATAGAGAAACCATCAATCGTATCCACCCCGCAACAAAACACCCGTCAGATCACCGGAACCGTGATTGATGCTACCGGTATGCCGATAATTGGCGCCAATGTGATGGTAAAAGGGACAACAAACGGGACAATAACGGATATAGATGGAAAATTCACGTTAGAAGTAGCCAAAGACGCTATTTTACAAGTGTCCTATATCGGTTATATGAACCAGGAGATTCCGGTAGGCAATAAATCGGTTTTAAGCATCTCCTTGCAAGAGGACACACAAAAGTTGGATGAGGTGGTAGTGATTGGCTACGGTACGATGAAGAAAAGTGATATCACGGGGGCTATCTCGTCCGTGAGCGAGGAGAAAATCGCTCGCCAAGCAGTGGCCAATGTTTCTACCGCATTGCAAGGCTTGGCTACCGGTGTATCCGTCACTTCCAGTTCCGGATCTCCGGGTTCCGCCGCCACGATCCGTATCAGAGGTGTCGGTACGGTAAACGACGCGGAACCATTGTTCGTCGTGGACGGGATGCCCGTGACGGATATAAACTACCTGAACACATCGGATATACAGTCTATGGAGGTGCTTAAAGACGCTTCCGCTTCCGCTATCTACGGTTCCCGCGGTGCGAACGGCGTAATCCTTATCACTACGAAAAAAGGCGCCGCTGGAAAAACCACCGTTACGCTCGATGCGTATTGGGGTATGAACAAAATATTGAACAATCTCGATTTGATGTCAGGTCCAGAATGGTACGACTATCAGGAACAGTTGAACACAGTGAGGAGCGTTCCCATCAACTTGGCCCTTGTTAATCGTAATGTTTCCACCAATTGGATGGACGAGATTACGCATACGGCCTTTATGCATAACTACAGTGTCGGCATAAGCGGTGGTAAAGAGAACGACTATAAATTCAATCTGGGCTTGAACTATATCAACCAAGATGGAACGATCAAGAAATCCAACTACGAACGGTTCAGTGTCCGTCAAAGCACGGAAAAAACGGTGCTCAAAGATCATTTGGTAGTGGGTACCAACGCGTCGATCGCGAGATCTACCGACGCAAGTATTAGTGAGCGCAACAGTAGTAATGTGTACGACTCCGACTATGGTGTCGTAAGTAACGCAATCCGTTTGGATCCGGTAACTCCCGCCCAAAACGCAGACGGTTCATATGGTTACTCTCCTTATATTGACTACTATAACCCATTGGCAAGTATCATGTATCGGGATAATCAGCGGGAGAAACTTGCTTTCATCGGCAATATGTATGGGGAATGGCAGATTATAAAAGGATTGAAGTTCAAGAGTAGCTTCGGAGCGGAAATCAGAAGGGTAGACAATAAAACCTTCTCGCCTGTCTATGAGGTATCCTCAAGCCAAAGAAATTTAGAGAGTAGTTTATCGAAGTCGCAGACCAAAGGGCACTACTATACGTTCGAGAATACCCTTTCGTATGAGAAAACGTTTGCCGAGAAGCACTCCATATCCGCTCTCGTAGGTTATACCAACGAATGGGGTAAGCAGGAAACCTTGAGCGTAAACGCGAGAGATCTTATCGGAGAGTCGGATAACCTGCATTATATAGACGCTACGCTGGACAAGAACAAGACCACGGCCAGCAATAGCGCTACGGAATATGGTTTGATGTCTTATCTGGGCCGCCTACACTACGATTACAATAACAAATACCTTATTACGGCCACTTTCCGGCGAGACGGCTCCTCTAAATTCTCTTCCAAGAATCGCTGGGGTAACTTCCCCTCGTTCGCTCTAGGTTGGAGAATCGACAACGAACCGTTCTTCCAGAAATTGAACGCCGAATGGGTTTCCTCCTTGAAACTCCGCGGGGGCTGGGGACAGATCGGAAATCAGAATATCACCAATTATGTGGATCGTAGTTTGCTGTCATTGAGTACGCAATACGGCGCTTTATTCGGAGCGAGAGAGAATGAGACCTTGTATCAAGGTATTGCCGTGAGCAGATTGGGCAATCCGGATATTAAATGGGAAACCACTGAATCTCTGAATATCGGTCTTGACGCAAGCTTCTTTAACACCCGCATGGTCTTCAGCTTCGAGTATTATTACAAGACAACGAAGGACATGCTGCTGGCCGCTCCTATGCCTATCTACATGGGATATGCCAGCAACACCTACACCAATATCGGCGAGGCGAACAACCGCGGTATCGAGATGAATCTCGAGTGGAGAGACAAGACCGAAAGCGGTTTCGAATACAACGTGGGAGTAAATATGTCGACCATCCGTAACCGCATGACGAAATTGAATGGTGGCACACCAATCTCCGATGGACCATTCCGAAACGGAAGCATGTACCTCACCTATACGAATGAAGGTATGCCTATCGGTGCGTTCTGGGGCTATAAGACAGACGGGCTTATCCAAACACAGGAACAGTTGAATGCCGTTAAGCGGGCGGATTTCCAACCTAATGCCGAATTGGGCGATGTATTGTTCGTAGATACGAATGGCGATGGCAAGTTAGACTCAAGTGATAGATGCATGATCGGTAATCCTATTCCGGATATCATATACGGTATCAACATGGGTATGGCGTGGAAAGGCTTCGACCTCAATTTGCAGTTTGGTGGAACAATCGGTAATCAGATATTTAACGCGATGCGTTATTACACCTACTTCCCAAACGATATAACGAACAAAGATAGAGCGTTAATGAACTATTGGACGCCAAATAATACAAATACGGACATCCCTCGCCTGACGGCTACGGACGTAAACGACAATGACCGCTTCTCGGACATGTACGTAGAAAACGGGACTTATTTCCGCTTGAGAAACGCCCAGCTAGGTTATACCCTGCCCGCTTCTCTCACGCAGAGGATAAAACTACAAAAAGTACGTTTTTATGTAAGCGGCCAGAACTTGTTTACGATATCCAGTTACTCGGGTATGGATCCGGAAGTGGGTCAGTCCAGCTCTTTGTCTAGAGGCATAGATTACGGTATCTATCCTCAGAACATTTCATTCACCGGAGGTATTAATGTTACTTTTTAAAATTTATAATGTCATGTTTAAAAACAAATATATCATAGGAATCGTACTAGCGATTTTAACAGGATTCAGCAGTTGCGCAGATTTGGATTTAGCTCCGTTAGGAAGTCCGGAGGCTGGAGAGATATCAGAGGAAAGACAAGCTTTCTTGCGTCTGACCGCTGTCTATTCCGTCATGAAGGACTTCCGTTACACATGGTCAATGCAATGTTTCGGCGACGTGTTGTCGAATGACGCGACCTACAGCGGTTCTTCGAACGACGCACAAACCTTCACGTTGCTGGAGAATTATCAGTATCAAGCGGATCATACCGAGATCTTGAACAAATATCGGTATTCTTACCAATGTATTAATAAGGCCAATTTGTTTATACGGGATATGGAAATGGCAGACGATGCCCTATTCTCGAAATATAACAGGGAACAGATGATCGGTGAGGCCAAGTTTATTCGCGCCTATACTTATTTCGAGCTTGTGAAAACCTTTGGTGGTGTTCCTTGCTATACGGGAGTCTTGGATCTCGATCATGAGAGACTCGGACGTGCGTCTGTCGAAGAGATATACTCGGTTATCGAGCAAGACCTAAACGATGCGGTTAGCGTATTACCTAAGAAAAGTGAGGTGGCTAACTACGAGTCAAGCTATGCGGGAAGGATTACCAAAGGCGCGGCCATCGCCATGCAAACACGTATTTATCTGTATGAGAAAAAATACGATGAGGTAAAAAAGGCATTCGAGAAATTCCAGAATGAGTGCGGGGGTGAGTATAGCTTGGTCGCTCCGGAGGATTACGCTTGGCAGTTCTCACTGGACGGCGAGCACTGCTCCTCTTCTATTCTAGAAGTGAATATGTATGTCTCTTCCACCCAAAGTTCGTATAATGTAAATAACGGTAACCGTCACGTGCTGATGTCTATGCCCCGAAACATGACGATCGGCTTCGGTTGCGCGCAACCTACACAGGCCTTGGCGGACGCTTATGATGCCGAGGGGGATGTCATACGAAAGAAGACCACTCTCCTTTCCACGGAAGAGGCCATAGAGATCGAGACCGCAGCCAAAGGCGATGTGGCACCCGTTACGGACGACCGAACGGGCTGGTACAATCGCAAATTATATCTTGCGCCCGGACAAAGAGAGGAGAACCGGGGAAATAACCAACCCACGAACCTCAGGCTTATCCGCCTTGCGGAGGTATATTTGAACTATGCCGAGGCTTGTTATTTCAGCGGCGATATCGCTAATGCGCAAAAGTATCTGAATGAGGTAAGAAGCCATGTCAACTTGGCTCCTAAAAACCATACAGGAAGCCAATTGTTTGAAGACATCATGAACGAGCGTCATCTGGAGTTTGGAATGGAAGGCTTCCGGTTCTTTGACGTGGTACGTGTAGGATGGGGAGAGAAAGTCTTTAACGGAACCAAGAAGGCGGAATTTGGAGCTAAGACTCCTTTCAGCGCCGGTGCGGAAGTATTGCCTATACCTCAAACCGAGATTGATATTAGTGACGGTTTAATAACTAATTAATAAGGAAATAACAATTCGCAAAAATCATAATAGCATGAAAAGGAATTTAGTATTGCTCGGAATCTGTCTCTTGGCCGTATCGTTCGTTGGAGAGGCCTTTGGACAGAAGAAAAAACCTCGTATCGGTATTGCCGGTATACAGATAGAAAACAGCGTGTTCGTCCCGAATAGGCAGCCGCTCGTAGGACACCCCGTAAGAATGCCAGACTATCTCAGCCCAGACTCCGCAATGGGACAGGCGGCCACTTGGCTTCCCACGCAGATTGGCTATGGCGGTGGAAGAGGCCCCGTGACAAAAGAATCGTACGACGCGTTTGTGGAAAAAACATTGGAGATGATCAAGGCCAATATGCCATATGACGCCTTCTGGTTTTATAACCACGGAGCTTGTAGCGTGGAAGGCGTAGCCGATCCCGAGGGCGAATTCATGGAGAAGGTGCGTAGCTTGATCGGAAACGATGTCTTGACTACCACCACGATGGACCTTCACGGAAATACGTCTTGGTTGGTAGCTCTCAACTCCGATTTGATTACGACTTATCGTCAAGCACCGCATGCGGATTCTCGCGAATCGCATCGGCGAGGGGTCGTCAATTTGTTGGAACGTCTTGAATCAGGGAAAGGACGTCCGGCATACAAGGCATGGGTTGCTGTTCCTGTCCTAGTATCCGGCGAATGGTCGAGTACCCGCGTCGAGCCTGCGAAATCGCTGTACGCATTGGTTCCCGAGGTTGAAGCCATGCCCGGAGTGATAGACGCGGGGATCTGGATCGGTTATGTTTGGGGAGACAACCCACGGAACCAAGGAACCGTGATGGTTTACGGTGACGATGAGGAACAGGTAAAAGCCGGGGCGAAGAAACTCGCCCAGAAATTCTGGGATGTCCGTAAGCAGTTCTCGCTGGAAGCTCCGGGATATTCGCTCGAGAAATGTATCGATCTGGCAGTAGCAAGCAAAAAGAAGCCTTTCTTTATCAGTGATATGGGAGATAATCCCGGCGGAGGCGGCTCAGGCGAGGTCACTTGGACTTTGGCGAGACTCTTGAAGCGTCCGGAATTCCAGACTGATAAGGGAAAGAGCGTTCTTTATTGCTCCATCCCGGGAGAAGAAGTGGTTAAGCAGGCACGTAAGGTCGGCGTAGGCGGACACGTAGAAGGCATGGTAGGTGCCATGGTCGATAATTCCTACGAAGGTCCCGTGAAATTGTCGGGTACCGTGGTTTATGTCAGCCCGGAAGAAGACAAGAACGCGGAATCATGGAGACGGAAAAGAGATATCGCTATCGTAAAGACCGGAAGCGTTTATGTGGTAGTAGGCACATCGTCTCCCACTCCAAACCTAGAGGGTTCAGGAATTGACCCGAAGGAAATGGATATCGTAATGGTTAAACAAGGTTACCTTGTAACCCAATGGTACAATATACAAGCGGATTGGGTAATGGCTTTTACAAGAGGAGGTGTGGATCAGGACTTCAAGAAGCTTCCCTATAAGAATATCGTGAGACCGATGTTCCCGATCGATCCAGACATGGCTGATCCGGAGTTGAACATTATCATGGTTCCTTCCGCCAAGCATTACTATGGCAGATAGATCGTATTGATCGATTTTTTACTGCAATGCCTATGCAGTGTTACTGCAATAGGTGTTGCAGTATTACTGCACAGGCATTGCAGCATCACTGCAACCCGGGTTGCAGTGATGCTACTAAATTATCCTATATTCCTACTCAATAACTTTCGGACTTGCTCCTCCGTTAAATTCCGGCGGCTCGCATAATCTTTCAATTGCTCCTCATCGATAGAACCGATCATGAAATATTGAGAAGAGGGATGAGCAATATAAATTCCACTGACCGAAGCCGTAGGATACATGGCACCATTCTCGGTTAACGAAACACCAATTTGCGACATATCAAGCAATCCATCCAATGTGAAATTCAATAATTGATCCGGTAGAGAAGGGTAACCGATAGCCGGACGGATTCCTTGGTATTTCACCTTGTAAAGATCCGGGATAGACAAGGATTCGTCTTTAGCATATCCCCAATATTCTTTACGTACTTTCTCATGAAGATATTCGGCTGTAGCTTCCGCTAGGCGATCGGTCAAGGTTTGCAGCAACATTGAATTATAGGTATCGCCTTCTCGCTCGAATTCATCCTTCAATTCATCCGCACCAGCTCCTGCCGTAACCACAAAGGCTCCCACATAGTCGGTCCGTCCTTCAGAAACCGGCAATACATAATCGGAAAGACATTTGTAGATACTTTCCTCCTTTTTCGCTTGCTGCCGTAATAAAGGAAGAACAGTATTTCCCATCCGGATCGTATCCCCTTCGCTATTGGCGGGGAAAAATCCGTAAATCGCTTTACAATACTCAACCTTCATATTGACCAGCCGATCTAAAAGCCTGACAGCGTCCTTATGCAATTGCATCGCCTCAGCGGCTTTCGCACGATCCTTTTCCCCATTCAATTTCCATGCGCTAAAAAAGAAGGTCCAGTGGATATAAGGAATCACTTCTTCCAAGGGGATATAAGGGATAACATGTACCCCCATCCGGGCTGGAACAACCGGTATATACCCGGTCCAATCTATTTCAATCGGATGCTTACGAGCCTCAGAAAGAGAAATCAAGACCTCTTTCTTCTGTCCTAAGGAGGCACGCAAAGCTTCTTGTTCTTGTTCCAACTCCATGATATAGGCATCACGGGTATCCGGATTCAATAGTTTGGCGGCGATCAACGGATTCTGTGAGGCATCCAACACATGGATCACCGGATAATCGTAATGCGGAGCGATCTTCACCGCCGTATGCAATTTGGAGGTCGTAGCGCCACCCACCATCATAGGAATTGTAAGTCCCGCTTTCTGCATCTCGTCCGCGACATGCGCCATCTCTTCTAAAGAAGGGGTTATCAGGCCGGATAAGCAAACCAGATCCGGTTTCTCCTCGATCGCTTTCTTTATGATCACATCTGCGGGAACCATTACCCCTAAATCAATCACCTCGTAGTTATTACAAGACAATACGATAGAGACGATATTCTTACCGATATCATGTACATCCCCTTTTACCGTAGCGAAAATCACTTTACCGGCCTTCGCAGAGCCGGAAGCTTTCTTTTCAGATTCAATGGCCGGTTGTAAAATAGCTACGGCCTTTTTCATCGTACGTGCGGTCTTCACGACTTGAGGGAGAAACATCTTTCCGGCACCGAATAACTCGCCGACCTTATTCATTCCGCTCATTAACGGACCGTCAATTATATCCACGGCATGCGGATAAATCTGCAAGGCTTCTTGTAAATCGTCCTCCAAATAGTCTCCGATCCCTTTGATTAAGGCATGTTCCAAACGCTCCTTCAATGAAAGCTCACGCCAAACCTCATGCTTCTCCGGAGTTTCTCCGGAAGTTTGTACATGTAAATTTTGAGCATAAGTAATTAACTCCTCGGCAGCTTCCGGACGGCGTGCCAAGATCACGTCTTCCAACAAGGTACGGAACTCCGGCTCTATATCCTCATAAAGTACGGAGGTAGACGGATTCACGATACCCATATCCATCCCCTTCCCAATCGCATGATATAGAAATACGGAATGCATAGCCTCGCGTACATGATTGTTCCCTCGGAAAGAGAAAGATAAATTACTTACACCACCACTCACCTTCGCACCCGGCAAGTTCTTCTTGATCCATTCAACGGCACGGATAAACGCCAGACCATAGCCATTATGTTCCTCCATACCGGTAGCGATCGCCAATACGTTCGGGTCAAAAATAATATCTTGGGGATTGAAATCGATCTTCTCGATCAATAGGCGATAGGCCCGTTCGCAAATCTCAATCTTTCTTTCATAGGTATCCGCCTGTCCTTTCTCGTCGAAAGCCATCACGACCGCAGCCGCACCCAGCTGCTTTATACGGGCGGCATGTTTAAGGAAGACCTCCTCTCCTTCTTTCAAGGAGATGGAATTCACGATGCTCTTTCCTTGCACGCACATCAAGCCTTCCTCGATCACTTCCCATTTGGAAGAATCGATCATGACGGGTACACGGGCAATATCCGGTTCGGAGGCGATCAAGTTTAAGAATGTCTTCATTTCTTTCACGGCATCCAACATACCATCGTCCATATTGATATCGATCACTTGGGCGCCATCCTCCACTTGCTTACGAGCGATCGTCAACGCTTCCTCATAACTGCCTTCTTTTATCAAGCGTAAGAATTTCCGAGAACCGGCCACATTACAACGCTCTCCCACGTTCACGAAATTATTCTCCGGTTTCACCTCCAGCAGTTCCAAGCCCGACAGCCACAGGCAATCCGGTTTCAAAGCCGGGATATGCGGTTTAGCTCCTTTCACCAACTCCGGATACCGGGAGATATGCGCCGGAGTCGTTCCGCAACAGCCTCCGATAATGTTCACTAATCCCTCTTCCACAAAAGGCTTCACATGTTGGGCCATTTTATCCGGCGTCTCGTCATAGGTACCAAAACTATTCGGCAATCCGGCGTTCGGATAAGCGCTGATATAATAGGGGGCATACTTCGCCAACTCTTGTAAATAGGGCTTCATATCCGCTGCTCCGAAAGAGCAGTTTAAGCCAACCGAAACAATATGTGTATGCTGTATGGAAGCTAAGAAGGCCAATAAAGTCTGTCCGGAAAATGTTCGTCCACCTTGCGCGGACAAAGTCAAAGACAACATAATCGGCAGGTCTTTTTCTTTCTCTTTCAACACGACCTCAGCTGCTTCCAATCCCGCTTTTACGTTCAACGTATCGAAAGTAGTCTCGAAAAGGATGATATCCACCCCGCCGTCAACAAGTCCCTCGACTTGCTCCTTGTAGGCATTATACAAATCTTTATAAGTGACGGCACGATAAGCGGGATCGCTTACATCCGGACTCATGGAAGCTGTCTTATTAGTAGGACCGATCGATCCGGCCACGAAGATCGTACGATCCGGATGCTCTGCCATATAGGTATCCGCCACTTCCCTCGACAATCGGCCGGCGGCCAGATTTATCTCACGTACATAGGCCTCCATCGCATAATCTGCCATGGAAATAGCATTCGCGTTAAACGTATTCGTAGCGAAGATATCCGCTCCCGCATCCAAATACTGACGATGAATAGACTGGATTACATCCGGGCGGGTGATACACAATAAATCATTGTTCCCCTTCAATTGTCCCGGAAAATCGGCGAAACGTTTGCCTCGGTAATCTTGTTCGTTTAGTTTGAAACTTTGGATCATGGTACCCATACCACCATCCAAGATCAAAATGCGCTCATTCAAGAGTCGCAGAAATCGTTCCTTATTCATAAATATGTTTTACCTTTCTTGCGTACATATAACTATATCCCCGGAGGATCCATACCACAGCGATGGCGAAAAACAGACGGGTAGGCACCACCCAAAGAACGGGTACCCCTATCGCAGCAAAGATGATCGTATCTTCCAACAGGGAATGGCACACGGCCAAATGATGGTTCAGCAAGTTGCCGTCACCGTAAGACAACTTCCTCTGCTCCATTTGCTCTACCATAATAGCCCCGCCATAAGCCAGTCCGACCACATTACCTACCAACCACAAAAAAGCGGCATCTTGAGGCAAGCCAAATAATCGCATCAGCGGAGAAAAGACCGAGGACAATCCTTTCATTAGATTAAACTCTTCCAATATATAATGAAGGATCATTAAAGCCGTAACAATTATCAAAATAGAAATCACCACCTTCATCGAGCTGGTAAACCAAAGTACGAATACTTCCAACCAATTATCGCATACAGCCGCGCTTTGAGCGATCCCGACCTGTCCCCATCCTTCATGGGGCATTACCCAATTCAAAGAAAAGGCGATCACGAAACTCATGATCAAACGGAGCAGCGTCATCTCCCAGAAAGAAGACCCGGTCTTTGCCTGTACGGAGGATTCTACCATTAGATTATGGGAAGTAAGGCACATCAATGCCAATATCGTAGCTTCACGGACTCCTAAAGACATCGAGGTGATCAAAGCGATCGGAGCATATAATGGGGAGAATATACTGGTTATAAAAACAATGGCTGTCTCCCCCGGCAGACCCACCAACGAGAACACGGGCACTAACCAATCCGAGATCTGACCTAATATTCCGGAATATTGCAATATACGGACCAATAAAGAAATAGGCAAAATAATCTTTAGCAGCCATAAACACGTCTTGCCTGCTTTAGGCAGAGCTTTCAGGATACATCCCCAAACCCTACCGATCACGCCTTGCCCTGTTTCCATCTCGACTTATCGTTTGAAAGCCCGATCCATCTCCCGTCGGTCGTCACGTTCCCGGATGGAGTCTCGCTTATCATATTCCTTTTTACCTCGTGCGATCGCGACGACTACTTTCGCCAATCCTTTCTCATTGATAAACAAACGAGTGGGAACGATCGTAAAACCACTAGCACGAACCGCACCCTCGATCTTTCGTAATTCCTTTTTGGTAAGAAGTAATTTCCGGTCCCGCCGTGCGTTGTGATTATTGTACGTACCGTAAAAATATTCGGCGATGTACATATTCTTCACCCACAGTTCCCCTTTTTCCACGATACAAAACGTATCTACCAAACTCGCCTTCCCTAAACGGATCGATTTAATCTCCGTTCCGGTCAGTACGATCCCGGCCGTAAAAGTGTCGAGCAACTCGTAATCGAACGTCGCCCGCTTATTCTTTATCTGTATGTTATTACTAATCTTCTCTTTCATCTTGTGTTATTCTGTCAAAAACTCAAACCGGGCATCAGCATCGATAACAAAATCTCGATAACAGCCGGAGTCAGTAATATAATGGCGGTTGTAAATCCTACGAACTTCAGACGGATCTTCTCCTCGACTCCCATATACGGACCAGCGCCTTCCCAAACAATATAGAATGTATAAAGGATAAATATCCGCAAGAAGAAAAACTCGGGAAGCAACATCAATACGATATTCAAAGCGAACATCAACGATGAGGAATACCCGACGAAGCGCAACCACAGTTTCAAATCCTTCTCCCGTTTAAATATACCTTGCCATATCTCGTTCATCAGATAAGCCCCGAGGTAAAAACCACCGAACGAGGACACCAATGTCCGGATAGACGACTTCAAGGCCAGCTCTAAATCAAACTCCTTCCGCGTAAACAATACGCCCAGAAAAGCTGCGACGGTAACGAAGCCGATCAAAGGATACACGAATCGGGATAAGAACTCCTCCTGCTTCTCTCCTTTTTTCGCTAACAAGGCCCACGCCTTCGCCGGCTGTGAGATGATAGCGATTACCCACCTAAATATCTCCTTATACATCTCTGTTTACTTTTAAATAGCAAAAGTATATATTTAATTCGTAAAACGCAACGTAAATACGTCGGTAGCCCCCCAAACACATGCGGTTGTATCCGCATTATAGCGTTCGGCATAATTTATTTTAAAATTTATCACATTTTGCCCCTCACTACTCTCTATCGCTTTGGCTTGGTCCAAAAACTTATCGATCGTAAAAGCGGTCGTATTCACCCATTTCGTGGAATCGCCGGTACCTCCCTCTTGGGTTACCCGAAGGTATAGGTTATAGACCCGTTGTCCGGTGCTGTCTTCTTCCACCTCCTGATCAGGGTTATAGGATAAATTGAAAATATCCTTTTGGTCTACCTGATGATTTACATGTTGGGTTTGCAAGAAGAAACGTCCTTCCAAATAAATACTTTTCTTAAAGTCCAGCGTAACCAGACGCTCCTTGTCCAATACAACCGTAGTATCAGTCAATGTCTCATGCAAAGGCCATACAGCGACCGAATCATACTTATAAATCTCAGCGTTGTAAACACCATTGCCCAATTCCTCGCTAAAATTCGTCTTGAAATCAACCACACAGCAATCGCCATCTTTCAAATCCGTCCGATTCTCAAACTCAGAGGAAGAGACGATAAATATATTCCCTTGATCATCCGCCGTATAGATACATCGCATAGGATTCTCACGTATCACTCCTACCCGATGATAATTGATGGAGTTACTTCCATCCCCCATACAAGAGGTCATTAAGAAAAACAAGGATAAAAATAAGCCGTATAAAATTCGCTTTCTCATCTTCTTTAGTTTATAAGTAAAGGATCCGTTACTCCCCATGTAAACTGGGTACTATCTTTCGGATTAATTTGATCGATATAATGAATCCGAACATACATATCCGCGTCGCGTCCACCTTGTTCTCGCATATCCTTGATAAAATTCGCCAGATTAAAGGCATTGATAACCGCGATAGCCTCCTCTGCCTTATCCTCCGGCTTTCCGGTCGTAGCGGCAGCCCGTAAATATAAGGAATAAATTGATTTCCGATTTTCCACAACAGCTTCCTGAGCCGGATCGTAAGTCAATTGCCAATTTAAAGTCCGATCTTTTGTCGTCCAACAAGCAGAGGGCAGAAATAAATAGTCTTCTAATTTGATGTATAAAACAGAATCATTGGGGTTGACCGCAAGTACCGGTTGCTCATTAGTCAATAATTTATGCGTATCCGTAAGAGGGCTCTCAGCGTTTTGCTGGTTAACAGCGGTTTCCCCTTGTATCGTCACCGTATAATACCCTTTTTGTTCCGCATTCGTATTTTCCGGTAAGCTAGGATCATAATCAAAGCTCACTAACAAGCATTTACCCTCTGAGTATGAGCTCAGCTTCGTCGAATAGATCCAACCGAACCGGGTATTAGCCATCATCAACGCGCTATCTCCATGTTGACGAACCACAGCGGCGGTCGTTCCCGGATTATAGACGTTATTTATGTCTTTTAGGCAAGAAGTAAACAGACTCATGAAAACCGCCACCCAGACAAAACCTATTAAATTCTTGTATCTCATTTCACAATACTCCTCTTAAAGTACGCAAAGATACGATCTTTACCCATATACATAAAAAAAACGGCAAAAAAATAGGGCGTATCGATAATCTTCTTATCGGTACGCCCTCAACTTCTATACTAATTTCTTTATGAGTTTTTCACGACTTGGAATAGAACGGTATAAGAAGCCCATTTCAAATCCGTACTATCTTTTTCATTAATCGTATTTAGATAATTGACCTTAAGATTAAAAGACTTTGAATCTTTATTAGCCTCAGCGCTATTCACAGACTCCAATACAGACTTAACATTAAACGCACGGACTTCTCCTATAGATGATGCCGCAGAACCTGTTCCGTCCGCTACTTTAGCGACACGCAAGAACAAGTCATATGTCGGGACATTATCCACCATAGTAGGCTCCTTTGAACGATCCCAATATAAAGTATAAGAATTTTTCTGATCCTTAAACATATCCATTGTTATAAAGAAGAATAAATAACCGTCTACATACACCCCATAGTCGCCATTGCTAAATAGGTTTTTTACAGGTATCTCATTCTGAAGTAAACTGGCCGAATCTGGCACATTATAAAAGACTGGCTGTCCTTTTGTTATCTCATCTGCCACAGAGATTGTCGCTGTTAAATAACCATTTGTCGCCGCATTCGCATTCTCCGGAGAATTTAGGTCTAATTCATAGTTGATCAAGTAACAAGCTCCGTCAACTACTTGTGCCGATAAAGACGGAGAGTATAATGCTCCCATATTTGTATTCAGTACCGTTTTATATGTCTTTTCAGAAAGACCTGCGACACCAAAGCCGGCACGAGTCACCGTATTATTCGATTCTCCAAGACAAGAGGTCAACAACAATAATGACGCAGCCGCCGCTGCTCCAATTAATTTAAATGCTTTCATAATTCAATTTTTCTATTTTTAAGTATTTGTATTTACACTGTTAATCTATCGAGTATTAAAAACCAAAACGAAATCCGAACTGAAGGCTCATGTTAAACGGCTTCTCCGAATGGATGGTTTCGATCTCGCTACCATTATCAAAATAATAGCTGGCTCCCACCTCTGCGAAAGCGCTTACGAAACGGATAATCGGATAACTTACGCCGGCACGGGCATTTACAGACCATAGCCATTCTTTCATTCGAATATGTTCACTTTGCTTTGCGATCTCTACCTCATCCGAGAATAATTTCATTCTACGTTTGCCAGCGACATTCATTTCCGCCATACCTCCGGCTGAGGCGTAAAACATAAAACGATTCCATTCCGCGATCTTATAAGTCAATGATAATGGAATTCCTATAAAATGCAATCGCTGATCATTCTCTATATGGTACGTATTATTCGTACTCCACTCCGATCTTAAGTAAGAATAAGTTAATCCAGTCTGCAAAGAAAAACGATTATTCAAATAACGACTAATTGAGATACCCACCCCAATAGGCGTCTTATGATGAATATCCGTCTTAGCAGGATCTTTCTTCTCCGCATCGAACGAATTTAAGCTCATCAGATTCTCGCTCTTAAGCACACTGCTATTCGTCACATACTGAGGGACCAGATTATCAGCGCCCATGGAAAGACCTCCACCTCCCATACCGAACCCCCATTTCCGAGACGCGGTCTTCTCTGGCTTCTTTTTAGTAACAGGAGTAGCATCCGCGACAAGTACATCATTCTTGAGAACAACTATCTCATCATTATTCCTTTCAACCTCCGGTTCAACGGTATTTTTCTCATTCGCCGATCTATCAGCAGACATTACCTCCGACTCAGAAATAGGCCGATCCTCTGCACTCTCTACATTTTGCCGGAACGCTGCCATCCTAGCCTTAGCTCCCACTTTAACCGCTCCAGATGCCGCTTTTGCCTTCACGACCGCAGCAGCAGGAATAGTCGCTAATACGGGCGCTTGCTCCATCGTTTTCTCTATCGGAACAACCGGGGTATCCACGGATGTCGACTCTTGTGAAGACTGTATTTCTTGGGCTATAGGTAGATCTTCCATCTCCCTGTCATATAAATAGATACCACCCGATACGACCAATAAGGAGATCACGGCGGCGGCAACCCAGTAGCGAAGCGTACGACGCAAAGGAACCGGAGCCTTTCCGGGCAATCGATCGGCTATAGCCTCCCAGTCGCCGGGTAGCGTATCCATCTCGAAATCCT
The DNA here is from genome assembly GCF_023656665.1 of Parabacteroides sp. B2-S-102. NCBI lineage: Bacteria > Pseudomonadati > Bacteroidota > Bacteroidia > Bacteroidales > Tannerellaceae > Parabacteroides > Parabacteroides sp. B2-S-102. Next base: position 118,329 of record NZ_JAMOKM010000010.1, read on the forward strand.
CTAGCTTCGACCGGATCGCATCATCCCATATATCTCTTTCCTTTTTACTCATCTTATCTCAATACAATGCGTTAATTCTACGTTGTAATAACTGCTTGGCACGGGTATATTGTGAACGGGAAGTACTCTCTGTTATGTTCAACATCTCACTGATCTCCTTATGAGAATATCCCTCTATCGCGAACATATTGAATACGGTACGGAAGCCAACCGGCAACTCCTTCACTAGATTCATCAACTCAGCCGCCGACATGTCCGAGATAGCCGAACTATCGGGTTGAATCAGTTCCGCCGTATTGTCAAGATCGGTCGCTTCACGCAACACATCCGACTTTCGCAGATATTCCAACGCACAATTAACAAAGATCTTCCGCATCCACCCCTCAAATGAACCACTCCCTGTATAGGAATCCATACTGGTAAAGATTTTCACGAAGCCATCCTGCAACAAATCACGAGCCGTTTCCCTGTCGTTCACATAACGAAGGCAAACTCCCATCATTTTTCGGGAATATGCATCATAAAGCTCTTTTTGAGCTCGTCTCTCCCCCTTCCGACAACCCTCTATCAGTTGTAGCTCATTCATTCAGTCGTGCCTTGAACGTCTCCCTTCTGGAGACTGTACAATATTAGGATGTAAATAATTAAACAAACGCTGCATTCCGTAGAAAAATTATTTCATAAACAGGGCGGACACTCCGGCCCGCCCTCACGGAACATCTGCAAAGATAAGATGTTCTTATGAATTTCCATGTTAATGAGCGTGAGTATGCTCACTTTTTTTCGCCGGAGGTACCGGACAACCGGCGCCATTATCTACCGGAACCGCTTCCATACCGATCTTTTTGAATGCCGCGGCCAAGCGGGTCTTCGAAGTCTTATCCGTCTTGTAAGTCACAATGGCCGTACGGGTACTCAGATCACATTTCAAGTCGGTCACTCCTTTCTCGAAAGCGATATTTTTCTCGATCTTCTTGATACAGTGATCACAATCCATCGCTTCGATAAAGAATGTCACAGAGTCCTTCTTCTTTTTCGCGTCTTGGGCGAATGTCATCGATACCGTACATACAGCACAAAACAGCAACATAATTAATCGTTTCATAATCAATCATTTTTAATATTAACAATTCTAATTATCCATTCATATCTACCAAAAGAAAAGCACCACTATAGGCATCGGGCTACACGTATATAGGCGTAGGGCCACACCAGTATACGCATAGGCCTACACGTATATACGTGCGGGCTTATACGTATATACGTGTCAATCCCTGCTTATATTAAAGCGGATACCCGCATAAATTTTCCGTCCATGCACCGGTCCCCACACCATAGATCCATCGAAGTTATCCCCTCTGGGATTGCTGGCATCGATAATCGGATTCGGTTGTTTGTAATTAAACAGGTTCTCCGCTCCCACGTAAATAGACCATTGACGGAAATATTTCGTAATCTGCGCATTCACTACCGTATAAGCCTTAAAATTCGGCTCCCATAACGGATTAGATGCATCCGGTGTCGGCATACGGCCACCTCCATTAAACTGGCTGGTCAAATCAAACTGCCATTTTTTCAACGGGGTTTGATAAGAAGCGGTCAATAAACCTTTATAATCACTAACCAACGGCTTTTTCAATCGATGCGCCCCCCCCTCCTCATTCCGGTAATCGGTCTTCGCATCTGTATAACGATAAGCGGCCGTTAACGTAAATCCCCGGAAAAAAGGATAGGAAGCCTCCACTTGGAAGCTATTCGAATAGGAACGCCCATCCAGATTGTAGAAACGAACCGCATGAGGATCACTATCCATATCCACCACGATTTGCTTCAAGAAATCGGTATAATACCATTCCCCGCTCAAGCTCAGTTCCTTCCCGAACAAAGGTATATAAAATGACAGATTCAGACCGGTATTCCACGCTTCTTCTTGATCCAGATTGTCGGCGATATACATTTTTCGACTACTGGATAACAAAAAGTTGTTCTCTGCCAGCACATTCGCTGTCCGAAATCCTTTACCTGCCGAAGCCCGGATATGGAACCAGTCAAAAGGATTATATTTAATATGTACACGAGGGGTTACAAAGAAATCATACAACGTACTATAATCCGCACGTACACCCGCCAATAAGATCAGTTTATCATTCAGATTGAACGTATATTGGGCATAAGCTCCCGGCACGACTTCCGTACGGTCATAGGCATGACGGACCGACTCTCCTCCCGCATATTGAACCAGATTCTCGTCGAAACCATCATAGTTCATACTTAATCCGGTACTCAAGCTATGCATCGGCGTAAACTCCTTTTCATACAGCAAACTGGCATATACATTATTCTGATATACATTATAGGGCGTACGGTCATATCTTGATTTTTGCTCATGATAAGAACCGGAAAGTATCAATGCCACGCTCTCTACCTTTTCCTTATCGATAATATAGGCCTGCTTCGTAAATAATTCGGCCCGGTTCGTATTTAAATGAATCCGATACGGGTCGGTGAAATCATGGTGTTTCGTATCCTGCCCACCGGTACGGCTCTCATGCAGATAGCGAACTCCGTATTGAGCCACGTATTTATCCAATTTATGATACCAACGATTCATTACGTTCACCTGTTCCCTTAGCGGCGTATCGAGAAAACCATCGTCATTACCGTCATGTTGCATTTTATCATTCGAGTAGTGTACCAATAAACCGGTAGAGAGCTTGTCGTTGATATGCCAAGAAGCATCCGCATTCCCTTCATAACGTCCGGCATCACTAGCGAACACATTAGCAGAGAAAATATCCGCCGTAGGGGGCTTCTTGAATTCCACGTTGATTTGTCCGGCCAACGCCTCATACCCATTCTTAACCGAAGAGGTTCCTTTAGACACCTGAATACTTTCCATCCAAGCTCCCGGAACATAATCCAAGCCATATAAGGAAGCGGCCCCCCGGAAATTCGGGTAATTCTCGGTCAACATTTGTACGTAGGTTCCCGCCAATCCCAACAGCTTAATTTGCCGGGCACCTGTAGCCGCATCCGAGTACGATACATCGACAGACGGATTTGTCTCAAAGCTCTCCGCCAGATTACAGCAGGCCGCACGGCAAATCTCATCGTACGTAATTTTCTGAGTTTGCAATACGCTCGTACGGGAAGCGATGGTTCCCATCTTGCGCTCACTAACCACGACCTCATCCAAGGCGATCTCACCTTTTAAGATAATCTGCATAGCATCGTCCTTCTCATCCACAGGGGTGACCTCAGTCATATAACCGATATAGCTAACCACCAGATTCTTGGAGTCACCTTTTCGTTCTAACTCGAAATTTCCATCCACATCGGACGTGGTTCCATTTTGGGTTCCTTCCCAATATACATTTGCCCCGATAATAGGTTGTTTGTTTTCATCACATACACGTCCTTTCACTTTCTTGCCGGAATCCTCGGCCCAAGTCAAAGTAAAAGTCAAACAGAACAGTAAAAATATCAGATATAATTGTCTTAACATGATAGTTGTTATTTGATTGAATCGTTAAATACAGTTTCCGCAGGGATAGAGCATTCCCTACCTTAAAACCAAAGGGTATTCAGCGAGCAGCTTCCACCCTCACGAATACAATCAAATCAAAAGCGTAGTCAATAAAGAAAGGTACACACGAGGACAGGCTACGGGAGGACCTATCACCCTAATCTCATAGGAATCAGCAAATAAGGAAGCAATTTGTAAACTCTCGAAAATAGAGGAGAAGAGCAAATCATGTACGACTGGTTGCAGATCCGGTACTTGTATATTTACAGAATTCCAATCAAAATCAACCCGTTCAATGCCACAGCCATTCATGCCACAACACTCCACCGTATTATTCGCAAGCTTATCACGACTATGATCATGTCCATGAATCTCACAGCACTTAGCTTCCAATAAAGCCTCCACTCCCTCTTTCTCGCAAACGCCACAACAATAAGATACGAAATTAACCCCCGCTCCCCCATAAAAGATTAAGGAAGCAAGAATTACAAGAAACAAGGATGTGGCAAATCGTCTCATATGCCGCAAAAATAAGCAAAAAAACTCGAAATCAAAATACTCCCTTTACTTGATAAATTTAGACAGGTAATAATAGGTATCCGGAGAAGGTTCACTCTCTATCCGGTAACGGGTGGAAGCCGTTACAGAAAATGTATACCCACGTTCAGACTCTACATCGATAGGAAGAAAAAGCTCGTTGCCATAAATATTCGTAGCTAATATGGATTTTGCCGAAGCTGTGTCGATCGAATCCGTCAATGAATAATAAACGGTATAAGTTAAATCCTGCTTTTCCGACACAGGTTTCTGCCAAGTTAAGTGCAACTCATCGTCCAAACGTTCCACTTTGATCCCCTCCGGTGCGGCAGGTACCGAATCATTCAGCCAAGTCAATGGAGGCAATTGGGCCGGATATTTATAGTAATTGTCTCTCAACTCTTTATAAAGTCCTTTATCATTATACAGGACATTTCCACAACGAAAGAACGCACAGCCGGCTCCTCCGTAATAACGACTATAATCGATCTGGTCCGTTATATCATTCACGGCCCAGTCCGCCTCGCTCTTGTCCATTCGATAAGCTCCCAAGCCGGGTACGACCAAACGCCCGTTACAATTATCCACCCAATTATCCACGAAAGGAAAGAAATTCTTATGCAGGTAATACATCATCGGAACAATCATATCTTGTTTACCTTGTTGCATCCACATCTTAGGGTCTTGGAAGACACTTTCGTAAGCGGTCCAACCCGCGTTAGGTACCCGTTCAATACGATTATATTTCCCGAGTGGCGAACTGCTAACCTGTACCCAAGGTTTCGTTTGCTTTACCCAATCGTAAATACGATAAACCATCCGGTTGATATTCTCCCTACGCCAGTCTGCCAGAGACTTTTTCTTACCGGATTTATTATACAGCGCTTTATCCGGGAATTTTTTCGCCTCTTCCGGATAGCGGATATAATCAAAATGGATGCCATCTATATCGTAGCCATTCACGATCTCCTTGACTAAGGATAAGATATAATCAGCGGTCTCCGGTACACCGGGGTCCAAATACCACTCTCCATTATGCCGTTTGCAGAGTTTTGGTTTCTTTTTAACCACGGAAAGCTTTCCTTGCTCCTTCACGCTTTTTTCCGTTCCCAACGGGAAAGTCACGAACCACGCATGACATTCCATTCCCCGTTTATGGCATTCATCAACGACAAAAGCGAGCGGATCATATCCCGGTAATTCTCCATACTTACCGGAGAATGTCTTACTGACTGGTTCGATAGCCGAACGATACATCACGTCTCCCCTCAAGCGAGCCTGAATGAAGACCATATTAAAATTCGCTTCTTGAAGCCGGTCCAAGATATCAAGCAATGCCTGTTGCTGGGCTTTTCGTCCCGCCTCGGTAGTAGCCGGTTTATGAGGCCAATCCAGACCATAAACCGTAGTCAACCAAACCGCACGAATTTCCTTTTTTGGAGGCTCCACCGCTTGTAACAGACAAAAAACGGGTAAAGCCAGCGACAGGATAAGCAACAGACAAAACTTTCTCATCTTTATAATGCCTTATTGAGCCCGCGAATGTAGTATTTTTTGAGTCTCTTCCGGTAAATCAGTCGTAATAAAATCGACTCCCAGATCGATCATCTCTTCCATTAATTTAGGGTCATCTACGGTCCAGACATTCGAAGTCATGCCTAGGACTTTACAATCCTTCACCCAATCCGGATGAGATTGCAAGACTTTATAATGGTAGTCTAATCCTGTAAAACCAAGCTCTTTCAATTCCATCGGGGATAATTCTCCATTCAGATAAGAAACCTCAGATTTCGGACATAGACGGATAAATTCTTTACAAGCATCCATATTAAAAGATATGTAATCCGTACGTTTCGCTAATTTCATACGCTTCACCATATCTACAACAGCTTTAGCAGCCTCACGGTTGCGTTCCGGGGTCTCATGAGCTTTCAGTTCTAAAATTAACCGGACATTCTTCAATTTCTTCGCACGTTTCAAATATTGCTCTAAAGTAGGGAGCTTTTCGCCGTTGCTCAATTGCAAATCTTTCAATTCATCATAAGTACAGGATTGAATATGTTTTCCTTGGATATCATTATCATGGAATATTACCAGCACATTGTCCGCCGTAAGATGTACGTCGAATTCCGAGCCATAGGCACCAATCTCGCTGGCACGTTCCAAAGAACGGATAGAGTTCTGAGCAGAGCCCTCCGTTTTCCAATACCCCCGATGGGCGATCACTTTCGTGTTATCCTTTGCCGCTACCATTCCTGCCATCATCAGGCAAAGTAGCAAAAGAAGAGTAGATTTTAAATTCATGGAAATTAAATTAGTTGACAAATGACAAGTGACAGTTGATAGTTGACAAGTGAAAGTTGACAGTTAAATACCGCTTGTCGCAACTGTCAACTATCAATTGTCAACTGTCAACTATTTTCCGATCTCTGATAAATAACGTTCAGCCTCGATAGCAGCCTTACAACCACTTCCCGCAGCGGTAATAGCTTGACGATAATGGGGATCAGCGACATCTCCAGCAGCAAACACACCCGGAACTTTCGTTCGGGGAGTTCCCGGAACTGTCTCGATATAACCGATCTCGTCCGTATCTATCCATGGCTTGAAAATATCCGAATTAGGTTTATGGCCAATCGCCAAGAAGAAACCATCGATAGCGATATCCACTTCCTCCTCATCCGGCTCTCCCATACGTTTTACCAAATGAGCACCTTCCACGCCATTCTCTCCAAATAAACCCAGGGTGTTATGTTCGAAAAGCACCGTGATATTCGGAGTCTTGAAGACACGTTCTTGCATTACTTTTGAAGCACGCAAATAGGGTTTACGCACGATCAAGTAAACCTGCTTCGCCAAACCTGCCAAGTAAATCGCTTCCTCACAGGCCGTATCCCCACCACCTACTACCGCTACCGTCTTTTTACGATAGAAGAAACCATCGCAAGTAGCGCAAGCGGATACACCCATACCCGCATATTTATGCTCATCCGGAAGACCCAGATACTTCGCGGAAGCACCCGTAGCGATAATCAAAGTCTCCGTCTCGATCACTTTCTCACCATCAATCGTAATTTTATAAGGAGCCTCGCCCAAATCAGCGGCGGTAGCGATACCGAAACGGATATCCGCACCAAAACGGACGGCTTGTTTTTTTAAATCTTCCATTAACTCAGGACCGGTTATACCGTCCGGATATCCCGGGAAATTCTCCACCTCCGTAGTTGTCGTTAATTGTCCCCCCGGCTGTATTCCTTCATAAAGCACCGGAGATAAATTCGCACGGGAAGCATAAATCGCTGCCGTATAACCTGCTGGACCCGAGCCTATAATAAGGCAACGTACTTTCTCATTCACTGAATCGCTCATAGTATCTAAGTATTAATTATCAATTTTCAATTCTCTATTATCGAAGGTCTATCACCTCTACGTCCGGATAATCCCCTTCGTTAAAAACAAAAAAACGATCCGGTTGGTTTATACCTGTTTTCAATTGGCTGATCTGGATCGTACTGCTAACGCCGTTTTTAGAAGTAACCGTGATACGAGCCGGGAAATTTGAATATTTCTCGATTTGCAACTCCACTTTCACGATATCCCCTTTTTTCTTCGGTGTCAATTCCACATCGTAAGCGGCTTTTCCGTTCGGTGCCGTACTCTCGCCTTTATAAGCCGCCGTGAATCCCTTCTTATAACTATTTAATAAAAGAGCGGGATTTGTAAATTGCAACTCTTCTCCCGTAGGATTCGTCACGTTCACCTCATCGTTCCGTTCCACATACGTCCATTGCGTCGTACCATTAAACCAAGTAAGCGCATCCGGCGTGACTAATGTAAACTTATCACCTTTCATCTGGATGGTTCCCTCAAAACTCTCTCCCGCATTCTGACCGGCAGAACGGGTAAACATCGTAAAAGAAGCGCTTATCCCGTTCGAATTCTCATAAGCAGCGGCCGCCTTCCCCAAGATATCATTCGCATTCTGGGCATGCGCCCCCACTCCTAGTCCCAACAGGAAACACAAGAATAGTCCGACAAACGCGATACACCGCCACACTCTTATTTTATGTTCTCTTCTCATATTTATTTCAAAGCATTTAATACTTGCTCCAACGAATACTCATCTTGCACCAATACTTGACGGGCCTTACTTCCCTCAAACGGGCCAACAATACCGGCAGCCTCCAATTGATCCATCAAACGTCCGGCACGATTATAACCGATAGCAAATTTACGCTGGATCAAAGAAGTAGAACCTTGTTGCTGAATCACGATCAAGCGAGCCGCCTCATCAAATAAGGGGTCTCGATCTGATAAATCGACAGCTCCCGAAGTCGATGCCTCTCCCCCTTCCGGTACATACTCCGGAAGCAGATAAGCGGTTTGGAAGCCAGCCTGCTCACCGATATAATCCACGATATCCTCCACCTCGGGCGTATCTACAAAAGCGCATTGCACACGAACCGGCTCTTGTCCCGCCACGACAATCAACATATCGCCCCGTCCGATCAAACGGTTAGCGCCCGGAGCATCCAGAATCGTACGTGAATCGATCATAGAAGCAACCTTAAAGGCAATACGGCTCGGAAAGTTACTCTTGATCGTACCGGTAATCACCTTTGTATCCGGGCGTTGCGTAGCCAAGATCATATGGATACCTACCGCACGGGCCTTCGCCGCAATACGAGAGATAGGCAACTCGATCTCACGTCCGGCCACTGCGATCAAGTCGGCAAACTCATCCACCACTGCCACGATATAGGGTAAGAAGCGATGTCCCTTCTGCGGGTTCAACCGCCGTTCGATAAACTTAGCGTTGTATTCCTTTATATTACGAACATTCGCGTTCACCAGTAAACGGTACCGGTCTTCCATCTCGATCACCAACGAGTTCAATGTAGCGACAGCGTCAGCTGGCTCCGTAACGATCGGCTTCTCCGCATTCGGAAGTTTCGCCAGATAATGACGTTCTATCTTGGAATAGATACTAAACTCAACCATTTTCGGGTCTACCATCACGAATTTCAACTCCGATGGATGCTTCTTATATAATAAGGAAGTGATGATCGCATTTAGACCGACAGACTTACCTTGCCCCGTAGCACCGGCTACCAATAGATGCGGTGTCTTACAAAGATCGAACATGAACACCTCGTTCGTAATCGTCTTACCCATCGCCACAGGCAACTCATACTTACCCTCAACGAATCGGCGTGAAGCGATAACAGATTGCATCGATACCGTCTGAGGATTCTTATTCGGCACCTCGATACCGATCGTTCCCTTTCCGGGCATCGGAGCGATAATACGGATCTGCAAAGCGGATAAACTCAAGGCGATATCATCCTCCAAGTTCTTGATCTTAGAAATACGGACACCCGCCTCGGGTACAATCTCATAAAGCGTAACCGTAGGTCCGACTGTTGCCTTGATCGAGGCGATCTTGATATTGAAATCTTCCAAGGCTTGCTTGATCAAGCGTTGGTTTTCTGCCAATTCGTCCCGATTGATCTCCATGCTCCCACTATCATACGCTTTCAGTAAGTCCAAGGTAGGAAATACATAACGGGAAAGATCCAAACGGGGATCATACGTACCCAAGGCCGAAGCATCGTAGGTTTCATCATTACCGGCGGCAACCTCCACCGTGAATCCAGCATCCTCCCCATCCTCTGATTCCGGGGTATTTATCTCATCTGTCTTTTCGCATATAGGATCGTCGTCACCTTTAGCGATCGTAACTACTAAATCATCACCAGCGACCTCTTCCTCCTGATATTCCGGTTCTGTTTTACGGTTTTCTTTCCCTTCGGCCTCCAACAATTCAGCCTCCGTATCAAACTCTTCGTAATCATCCATTTCGGGTTGTTCATCCGGTTGCTCTACGACAGGCTTAGAGCGAGGAGTTACAACATCCTCTTTTTGCGTCTGCTCCACTTCTACCTCATCCTCTTTCTTCTCACGTTTCAAACGGTTCCTTACCCAGCCCAAAGAGAATACGCGCTGTAAGAACGGGATTGTCTTCTTACTGGTAAAAATTGCGATGATTAAGAATGAGCCTAATAAAAGCAAGATCGTTCCGGGAATTCCGATATTGGTAATAAACATCTCCGAGATGTAATATCCGTGTTGACCGCCTAGATAAATAAACGTATCCTCATATCCCTTGATAAATATGAAAGCAAAAAACACAGATCCCCAGATCAACGCCGAAGCACTGAACAAGAAACGTCTCAACAAGGATACTTTATTTAAATTCATGAGTTTCGCCCCAACCGATCCCAAGAAAAAGAGGATCATAAAAGAAGAGATACCGAACCAACGGTTCATCAATAGATCAGACAAATACGCCCCGCGTACGCCCGTCCAATTCTCTACCGATCCTCGATTGGTCAACAAATCCCCTAAAGGAACATTCTCTATTTTACTTTGATCGGCGGCTCCTGTAAAGAAAAACGAAATCAAGGCAAGCCCTACGTAAATGGTTAGTATAGAGATAATCAAACCTGTAATGAAACGGGTCCGTTCATTTGTAAAAAAAGTCTTCAAGGCTGCGAACCAGCTCGGCTCTGTATGATTTTGCTTCGTTGTTGTTGTCTTCTTTGCCATAAATAGTTTCTCAATAATTCTTTTATAACACGCAAATGTACATAGAAAAATCGAGTCTGACGAACCTTTGAAAAAAAGACGTACGTGTTTTCTGAAAAACATGTACATGTTTTTACGGAAACACGTACATGTTTTTGGGGATAGATTTTAACGGCATTAAATAGATCTGTGCATCTCATGTCCTTCTACATAGATCGCACTATAAGGACGAGATGGACAAAGGTACTCGCAAGCACCACAACCAATACAAGTTTCCGTATTGATCACCGGGATCTTTAACGACTTCGGATCTGCAGGATCTTTCGCCACCATCTGGATCGATTTTGTCGGGCAATGGCGTTCACAATTACCACAACTCATACCGTCCGTATTGACAATACAAAGATCTTTTACCCATACGGCATGACCGATCTGTATAGCAGATTTGTCTTCTTTCGTAATCGGTTTGATCGCTCCCGTCGGGCAAACCTCCGAACATTTCACACATTCCGGACGGCAATACCCTCTATCGAATGCCATCTCCGGCTGCATCAGTTTCATCAGATCCGTAGACGGACGCAGGACATGATTCTCGCAGACAGATACACAAAGCTGACATCCCGTGCAATGTTGGGCCAGATTCCCAATACTCAAGGCTCCGGGAGGAACCAATGACGCCAAACGATTCGGCTCTTTACGTTCTTTAATCGGCGCAAAGCCTCCGTCTTTCTTCATCTCCACATAATCCTCCAGCTTTTTCTGCTGAGCATGCAAAACAGAAGACATGGCTACCAATGCCGTAGCTGACAAGGCTCGACGGCGGGAAACATCCGTAGTGTCCTTCGTTGAGGATTCTTTTACCGAAGTAGCTTTATCAGCCTTGTGTGCCCTCGTATACGAAATCGCGCCTTGACGGCAATTATCCAAACAGTCCATACAAGTCACGCAACGGCTATAATCGATCGCATGATTCTTAGAGTCGATACAAGAAGCCTTGCATTTACGTGCGCATAATCCGCAACCATTACATTTATCGGTATCAATGCGAGGTTTAAGTAAAGCATACTTCGACAAAAAACCGAGAACCGTACCTACCGGACAGATCGTATTACAATATGTACGTCCATTTCTCCAAGCTAAAATCGCCAATATGACAAAGCTCAGAATAGCGATTCCCATCGTAGCCAGGCTACGCACCCATACGTCCACCGAATAGAATGCGTAACTATCCATACGTTCTGCGAAATAGGCCAATAGATTGTTGCCCTCTTGATAGATTGGCGCAAATAAATTAGAAGCGATACGCCCATAAGCGCTATAAGGCGAAATCAACGCTACCAAGGAACCGACACCAGCAATACAAGCCACTATAAAAACAACCAAGGTACCATAACGTACCCACTTCAATGCGGGAGAATAGGAAAAGCGGTATTTCTTCCGTTTACAAGCAAACCACGAAATAATATCTTGCAATACCCCTAAAGGGCAGATAACGGAGCAATATACACGCCCCAATAAAAGAGTCAAGATTACCAACCCTACCACAACACCGACATTCAAAGCCAACAACGCAGGCCAAAACTGTATCTTTGCCAACCATCCGAACCAAGCGTGAATCGTACCCGTGAAATCAAGAAATAACAGGGTTATCAGCACAAAGCAAAAGGTGGCGGCGAATATTCTTATTTTTCGTAACATAATTTTCCGTTTGTTTAAAGGTTAACCATTCACTTTCAACTCTTCCACGAATTTATCGATACGCTGCATCTCTTTGGGGATATCGATACCCTGCGGACAATGAGGATTACATTGCTCACACCCTGTACAATGGTTCGCTTGACGCAACTTTGGGACACTCCGGTCATAACCGACTAAGAAGGCACGACGAGCTTTTGCGTAATTTTCGTCTTGCACGCTTTTCGGAACATTTCCTTCGTTCACACATTTATTATAATGTAAAAGAATGCCCGGAATATCCAACGCATATGGACAAGGCATACAATATTTGCAATCATTGCAAGGTATTGTAGGATATTTCATCATAAGCTGGGCCGTCTCTTCCAAAAAGTCTTTCTCCTCGTCCGTTACCGGAATAAGCGGGGAATAAGTACGGATATTATCTTGCAAATGCTCCATATACGTCATGCCGCTTAACACCGTCAAGACCCCATCCGGAGAGCCGGCGAAACGAAAAGCCCATGAAGCCACGCTATTCTCAGGCCGTTGCTGTTTCAAACGAGCAACGATATGATCCGGAACATTCGATAAGCGACCTCCTAATAGCGGTTCCATGATAACCGCCGGAATACCTCGCTTCTCTAATTCGCCATACAGATAATCAGCGTTTACGTTACGCCCCGAGGCATGTTTCCAGTCCAGATAATTCAGCTGGATCTGAACGAAATCCCATTTCACGCCCATATCCAACACATAATCAAACACTTTTACATCCCCATGAAAAGACCAACCTAGGTTACGGATACGTCCCGCTTCCCGTTCTTTCACCAAGAAATCAAGCATTCCATTATTTATATAGCGGTCATTGAAAAGCTCGATACCATTCCCCCCACCGATAGAGTGAAGCAAATAATAATCCAAATAATCGGTTTGCAAATCACGGAACGACTGCCGATACATCGCCAACGAGTTTTCTCTCGTATAGTTCTGGAAGTTTGACAGTTTAGTGGCCAAATAATAGGAGTTCCTAGGATGGCGTGCCAATGCGATACCGGTCGCTTTCTCGGACATACCTTGTACATAAACAGGAGAAGTATCAAAGTAATTCACCCCATGTTCTATCGCATAATCCACTAAACGATTCACGGCTTCTTGATCAATCTGGTCTTTACCGTCCGATCCTTGTTTCAAGGGCCAACGCATACAACCATATCCTAAAATAGAAACCTTATCGCCATTCGTAGGATGTTGGCGATAGGTCATTTTATCGGTAGGAACCTCACCTAACGCCACAGCCGCCCCCGGCTCATTCTTGGGAGCGCAACCGTAAAGCGCCGCCGAAGAGGCGACAGCCCCACCCCCAAATACCTTCAAGAATTTACGGCGATTCATCTCTTGAGGGTTCTCATTCTTTCCACATGAACTCATAACTCGATCGGTTTTTTTATCCTAATTAGTATATCCAACATTAGTCTATCATTAACATTCCTTCTATTAATTGCACAAAAATAATAAAACAGGAAATATATAGGAGAGCAATCCCCGACTAAAAAGAATATTCGGGACTTTATCACGAAAAAAACGGATTTTTGTTGTATTTTTGCGAATTGTTATCAAGAATGATTAGACGAACAGGCACATGGAAAAAGAAGAAAATCCGATATACGAGCGCAACACGCTAGAATTTGTTACGGTAGCACTGGAATATTGTACCTTTGTTGAGACCGCCGGAAATACCGGGCTTTTCGACTTCGTAGATAAGGCGACAAAACTCCTGCCTCTATTATACTTAAAGGCCAGCCTGTTGCCCGAAGTGGAATCTGAAGAGGAAACCGAACTCGAGCTTTCCGTTTCAGAAGACATGTACGAGTCGGTTCGTTCACGGATAGCCGGTTTGCTTGGCGAACGAGATTCCTATCTGGAAACATTTCATGCGGATATGCGGTATAGCGATACTCCTATCGCAGCATTTATTTCCGAGAACTTGGCTGATGTCTATCAAGATACAGGAAATTTCGTATCTTTATTCCGTCAAGGAAACGAGGAAGTTATGCAAGAGGCTATCGCTTTGTGCCGCACGAACTTCCAAGAATACTGGGGACAGCAATTATTGAATGCCTTGAAAGCGTTGCACGCTGTGCGTTACAGTGGTGATGAGGATTTGGAAAAGAATGAAGAGGAAGAATGATACAACAATTTATACATACAATTGCTAAAGAGGAAATAGCGAAACTTACCGTAGAGGAATTCAAGGGACGTATCATTACGATCCTTAGTAAAGAGGAGGCAGACAAGGCCGTTGAGTACTTGCTGCGTTTTCCGATCGTTGGTTTTGACACGGAGACCCGTCCCAGCTTTAAGAAGGGACAGCGTTACAAGATCTCATTGATGCAGATATCAACGGATGATACTTGTTTCTTGTTCCGCTTGAATCATATCGGTATACCGGAATCTCTGGAGAAATTCCTGAAAAGCAGTTCGACCTTAAAGATCGGGTTATCTTTACGGGATGATTTCGGGGCGATACGGAAGCGTTCGGATATAGAACCCGCCAATTTCCTTGATTTACAGAATTACGTAGGCCAGTTCGGCATCGAGGATGCCAGCCTGCAAAAGATATATGCGATACTTTTCCAAAAAAAAATATCAAAAGGACAACGCCTCACGAATTGGGAGGCGGATGTATTGACAGACTCACAAAAGAAATATGCGGCCCTCGATGCTTGGGCTTGCCTAAGAATATATAATTTATTGAATCAAGCATAAATGGAGTATTGTAAAGTTTTTCTCAAGCCTAAGAAAGAAGAATCGCTATTGCGTTTCCATCCATGGGTATTTTCCGGAGCGATCCAATCTGTTGAAGGCGACCCGGAAGAGGGTGACTTGGTAGAGGTATACGGAGCGAACCAGCGTTTTTTGGCGATCGGCCATTACCAAATCGGCAGTATCGCCGTACGTGTGTTATCTTTCACCCCAATCGCCATCGACGATGCTTTTTGGATCGAACGTATCCGTATCGCTTACGAACTCAGAAAGACCTTGCGGCTGGCTGGGGTAGAAAATAATAATACGTTCCGCCTGATTCACGGCGAAGGCGATAACTTACCGGGATTGGTGATCGATATGTATGCGCATACGGCGGTTATGCAAGCACATTCGGTAGGAATGCATTATGCCCGTCATCAGATCGCGGAGGCTTTGAAAGCGGTATTGGGCGATACTTTACAAAACATCTACTATAAATCGGAAGCGACTTTACCTTATAAAGCGAATTTAGGTAGCGAAGATGGTTACTTATTCGGAGGCGAAGTGGAAGATATCGCTATAGAAAACGGACTGAAATTCTGTGTAGACTGGCAGAAAGGCCAAAAGACAGGTTTCTTCGTGGATCAACGGGAGAATCGCTCTTTGTTGGAGCATTACGCAAAAGATCGCTCCGTATTGAATATGTTCTGTTATACGGGCGGTTTCTCTTTCTATGCGATGAGAGGAGGCGCTAAGGTGGTTCATTCCGTAGATAGTTCGGCGAAAGCGATTTCTTTGACGAAAAAGAATGTCGAGTTGAATTTCTCGGGAGATCCCCGTCATGAGGCATATGCGGAAGACGCGTTTAAGTATTTGGAAAAAATGGGAAGTAATTATGATTTAATCATATTGGACCCTCCTGCGTTCGCTAAACATAAGAATGTACTACGTAACGCCTTACAAGGGTATCGCAAATTAAACGCGATCGCTTTCGAGAAGATCAAGCCGGGAGGAATCTTGTTTACCTTCTCCTGCTCACAGGTTGTCAGCAAGGAAAACTTCCGTTTAGCTGTATTTAGCGCCGCCGCCCAATCCGGCCGTAGCGTTCGTATCTTGCATCAATTAACCCAACCCGCAGACCATCCGGTGAATATCTACCATCCGGAAGGGGAATATCTGAAAGGTTTAGTATTGTATGTAGAATAAGATATGCTCTTTGGGTGAAAACAAAGAATTAGTTTTCACCCAAAATTCAAGTTAATACCCCGGATTCTGTGTCAAGTTCGGATTCAAGGAACGGACTTTATCGGGAATGGGGAAAACGGTGGTATAGCCATTCGATTCATCGGGCAATTGAGGGCGATCCGTATAAGGGCGGGTAAACTTTCCAAAACGTACCAAATCCTGCCTCCTCCAGCCTTCCCAAGCCAATTCCAGTTGACGCTCAGCCAAAATATTTTCTAATGTCGCCTCACGAGGTAACATTCCCACACGGAAACGAACGGCATTCAACTCTTCATCCCCATTCTCTCCATTACGAACTTTCGCTTCCGATCTCATTAACAAGACATCCGCATAACGGAATAATACGATATCATTATCCGATAGCTTTCCATCTTTCGTCCCCATCTTATCGATCTCGTATTTCTTCATGCGGGCACCCGCCGTTTTCTCGGCAGGCAACCTAGACAAATCCAACCTAACTTCTAGAGGTAAATACACCAAAGGAGTCCCATTATCTAACCGAATCGTATCACCATTGAGGTCAAACATCGTATCGGCGTAATAATTCTCATAAAACCGGGTATCGACCGAGTCCGTCCCATACGCAAATACCCGAAGGGCCTCTATCGTAGCGCAAGAGCCGTTCTCTCCCCCCAATCCATATGCTTTGGCATGATTATAGTGACGGGAGCGGAAAAGATATTGCATTTGGTTCGTATATAAGTTCTTATCCATCGGAATCGTGAAAATATTCTCTCCGGACGATTCATTAAATACAGAAAAATTATCCGCATAGTTCGGAGATAAGCTATAGTTTAAGTCCGTTATTGAATCACAGTACGCCACAACCGTTTGCCAAGCGTTCAACTTCCTCTCGCCTACCCTAAAATAGATTTCCCGTCCATTCGGACGCAGACCATCCGTCCAGTCGTTATCCGTAAACACTTCTGCGTTTAAGGCCAACTTCGCCAATAAAAAATAAACAACCGGTCTCGTAATCCTTCCATAATAATCGCCGGGCGAATTACTATGCGCCGTACTCAATAACAAAAGGGATTCTTGTAATTCTTTTACAACAAAATCAAAGACCTCTTTCCGGTCACTCTGCCGCACGTCTTTCACCGGAATGGAAGAAGAAACGATAAGAGGGACACGGCCAAACATATCGACTAAATAATAATAATACATCGCACGCAAGGCACGAACCTCCGCCTCATACCGATCTAAATCGTTATAATCCGTTTTTTGCCGCAACTCGCCTAATATCTCTAAAGATTGATTGCTTAATACGATTACTTTATACAGATATTCCCAAGTAGCTTGGATAGCGTCACTATTCGTTCCCCACTTATGCAAGAAGAGACCTTGCCAGAAACCACCGTCATACCAGTCGCCGCCACGAGTCGGGAGCATGGCCTCGTCAGTCGTAAAGGTATTCAAGTCGTAGACACCCCGGTACGTTCCCTGCAATCCTTGGCTATCGCTATAACCGCCGATATAATTATATAAGGAAGCAACCGTATTCAGATAGACATTCTGAGGGGTATCGTACGCATCCTCCGGATAAAGCTGATCACGAGGGTCCTCTTTCAGATAGCCATCGCACGACGATAATATCAAACCCGCAAATATATAGGATAAAATAGAAAGCTTTCTCATACGAACACCTTTTTAAAAATTAAAACTCAACCCCATCGTATAGGAACGAACCACTGGATAAGATCGCTTATCGTCTATACCTAACGTATTATTTACGATAGAGCTATTTATCATCGGAGTCAATCCCGAATAACCTGTAATTGTCGCCAAATTATTTACGGAAACCGAAAGTCGTACATTTCTTACATATTTCCTTAAATTACCCAGAGGCACGTTCCAACCCAACGTCAAATAATCAAAATTGATATAATCCCCTTTCTCCAACCAATAATCCGTAGCCGTCTGATCTTGGATATTCCGGGATGGGGCTTCTCGCAACACGTTATAATCCGGGAATATATCCATATTCATATAAGTTAGCGATGTTCCATTATAAATCTTATGCCCAAAGGCTCCGTTAATCTGTACTGATAGATCGAATTGTTTATACCGGAAACTGATATTAGAGCCTAAAAGTGTTTTCGGCATGGCTTGTCCCGCAATATAACGATCCTCACCATCCTCCAAACTCACCCCGTTCCCGTTCAAGTCCTCAATCTCATACTTATAGCCGCCATTCCCATCGGAAACCAAACCTGTACATTTCGGTAAATAAAAAACACCCAAAGGCTGTCCGATCATTTGATAAACGATATGATTATACCCTCCATGGAAACCAGCCCCATTTAAATCCGAGATGCTGGTATATTCCGGGGCGGACATATATTCCCCTTTATAGTAACCGCTCAAGGAGAGCAATTTATTCCGTTGGAAAGTTACGTTTACGTTTATATTCAATTCCATATCTTTCGTACGCAAGGGCGTGACGCCAATACCCAATTCCACGCCACTATTTCGCATCGACCCCAGATTCGCCAACATTTTATTATAAGCGAAAGGCGGAACGCTTACATCGTACAAATACAACATATCATCCGTCTTGGAATTATAATAATCTACGGCGAGAATAAAACGATTGTCGAAAAACCCGGCATCGATACCGGCATTGAACGTACGTTTTACCTCCCATTTCAAGTCCGGATTCGCATTACGGATCGTACCCAAGGTAACGGTGGGCGCACCATTTACGGAAACAACCCCATTAGGCTTCATCAATCGCAAAGAATTGTAAGAATCGATCGCATCTTGATTACCGGATAGGCCATATCCCGAACGAATCTTTAAATTCCTTACCCACGAGACACCTTCCATAAACTCCTCTTCGGTCAACACCCAAGCGACAGAAGCCGAAGGGAAAAAACCCCATTTATTATTGGCCCCCACTTTCGAAGAGGCATCCGCACGGGCATTCACGGTAGCGATATACTTTCCATCATAAATATAATTCACACGTCCAAGGAAAGAAGCCAGATGAGGAGCCTCATAGTAAGAACCGGTCCCCTCCCATAAACGTACCGCACCTGCCTGTAAATTATCATAACCAAAACGATCGGTACTGAAATTCGTCGCAGTCGTATAAAAACCTCTCGTTATCATTTTCTGAGCTTCCGCCAATCCCAATACATTTAGTTGATGCAAACCAAAGTCTTTTTTATAGGCCAACATGAAATCTCCCAATAAAGATTCTGTTTTCCGCTCCCCCCGATAAGCCTGCCCATGTGCCCAAACCGAAGTAGGGAGGTATTGGGCGTTATCTATTACATTATAGGTATACGAACCGAAAGCCGTAAACATTAAATGCTTACTCAAGTTAAAAACCAGTTTTAAGTGCGTATTTATATGAGCATTCGAATCATCATCCTTCACCTCCAACCAAGCCAAAGGATTCGTGATCTGGCTAGCGTTAGTTATTTGATCCCAGCTACCCGTCTCCATATTCTTATGATTCGGAAATGTCGGGTTGAAAGTAGCGGCGGAATAGAACATCTTCTGTACGTCATTTAAATAAGCATTTTTCAGCAAGGAACCAAATATGCCTAAATCAAAGACTAGAAGATCATTGAACGCATGCTGTGTAATATTCAACTTGGTCGTAAAATTACGTGAGTTCGTATTTCGGATAACCCCTTCCCTTTCCACAAATCCCAAGGAGGCACGATAACTGGAAGTCTCCGAACCACCCCCAAAAGCGATATGATGATTCTGCACCAACCCCAACCGGGTGACCTCATCCTGAAAGTCCGTATTATTCCCTAAATCTAAAATACCGATATTACGTTCCTCCGCCAGTTTCCGGAAACCATTCGCCGATAACATATCCAAACTTTTATAAGCCGCCTCCACACCGAAACTCCCATCATAACTGATACTAAAAGCTCCCTGCCGCCCTTTCTTTGTCGTTACCTCGATAACACCGGAAGCGCCACGAGAACCATATTGAGCAGTCTCCGAGGCATCTTTCAAGATCGTGAAGTTCTCGATATCCGCCGGATAGATCGAGCTAAGCAAATTAAGATCGGCAAAAACCCCATCAATAATCACCAACGGATCATTACCTCCCGTTAAGGAAGTTGTACCCCGGACCCGGACGGCAGCCAAGGCAGCGGCGCTATTTCCTCCAACCGGGATACTAACGCCGGATACCCTTCCCCGAAGAGCGTCCAAGGGTGTAGAGATCAATCCCTCATTCATCCCCCCTTCATTCACCCGATTTACGGAACCGGATAAAGTACTACGATTGCCCGTAGCATATCCGACAGTGATCAACTCATCTATCAAATTGGAATCCGACAAGAGAGGCTTGATCGTATCCGGCAGAAGCGGCAGCTCCTGACCGTAGCCATAAGAGAAAGACAAGGCCCCGCACAGAAACAAAAACAGGACTTTTCGGATATATATAAGAACTTTCATAAGTACGTTGGATTTAAGATTAATAACCCATGTAAATAAAACTTCCCTCGGTTAAGTTTTGTTCGCCCCCAAGATACAACATTTCCTCAAGATCTTAAAAATAAAAGCGTACCAAGTTGTCAAGAAGCCTCGACAAGGCTTTAGCGATATTTAATAATGTCCCTCAAAAATATATACGGAAATATTTCTTTATTCCGTAATAGATTGTACCTTTGCCATCGTTAAAAAACATAGCGTATTATTAAGTAATAACATACTAAAACTTATTTATTATGTCAAAAGTAACAGTTGTTGGTGCCGGAAATGTAGGCGCTACTTGCGCAAATGTTCTTGCCTTCAATGAAGTGGCAGACGAAGTTGTAATGCTAGACGTAAAGGAAGGCGTATCCGAAGGTAAAGCGATGGATATGATGCAGACCGCTCAATTGCTAGGTTTCGATACTAAGGTTGTAGGTTGCACAAACGATTATGAGAAGACAGCTAACTCTGACGTTGTAGTTATCACTTCTGGTATTCCTCGTAAACCGGGTATGACTCGCGAAGAACTGATCGGTGTTAACGCTGGTATCGTTAAGAGCGTAGCTCAAAACATCTTGAAATACTCTCCGAACGCAATCTTGGTAGTTATCTCTAACCCGATGGATACAATGACTTATTTGTCATTGAAGTCTTTAGGCTTGCCGAAGAACCGTATCATCGGTATGGGTGGTGCTTTGGATAGCTCTCGTTTCAAATATTTCTTATCTCAGGCTCTAGGCTGTAACGCTAACGAGGTTGAGGGTATGGTAATCGGTGGTCACGGTGACACTACAATGATTCCGTTGGCTCGCTTGGCTACTTACAAAGGTATCCCTGTTAGCAAATTGTTAAGCGCAGAAAAATTGCAAGAGGTTGTTGCTTCCACAATGGTTGGTGGCGCTACATTAACTAAATTGTTAGGTACTTCTGCTTGGTATGCGCCGGGTGCTGCTGGAGCATTCGTTGTTGAGTCTATCATTCACAACCAAGGTAAGATGGTTCCTTGCTCTGTTTACTTGGAAGGTGAGTACGGTGAATCTGATCTCTGCATCGGTGTTCCTGTTATCCTTGGCAAGAACGGTATCGAGAAGATCGTTGAGTTGGAATTGACAGCTGAGGAGAAAGAATTGTTCGCTAAGAGCGCTGTAGCTGTTCACAAGACTAACGAGGCTTTGAAAGAAGTGGGTGCTCTTTAATTTGAATTTCTATTAAAGCGATAAAAGAGGCTGATCCTTCGGGGTTAGCCTCTTTCTTTTTATGTGGATACGGACAGTTACGACGGAATGAAGATAATATTCGTGTTTTTCAATCTCTGAAGATACATACGTATCTCCATTGATTTATTTCAAAAGATCACGGTAAAGCATTTATGACAAAAGTACAGTTTTTGTTTGAATATGAAAAGCCTTCACTAGTTCAATACGAGCTTCACTAAGTTTATTCGTTTCATCCCAAACCGGTAATTACTACTTCAACTTTCCAGCCTCATTCAATACTTTCAGGAAGTTGCTCCAAGCTTTCTCTATCTTTTGCATGTTTTCGTCCCTTTCCTCTTGGTTACTTACCTCATTTTGTAGAACATCTACAACAGGATATCCATCATATAAATAATATCTCTGATAATCCCCTAATAAGACTGGGGCATTATAGATAACGGAACTTATCGAAGAGATACTGCCTACCGTGAAGTGACCGTTTCCAGCTATCCGGAATTCAACCTTCTCATTGCCTCGCACGTCTTGCTTGATAGAAATATTCTTCTCGAAAACGATTTCTTTTGTAACTGAATTAAAAGATTTGATATCATCCGGGACTTTGATCACTTGTCCGGTAGTAGCCGTATCAAAATTTTCCTCATCATTATCGCAAGCGCAATAACCGATGAGAAATACAGACATGATAAGATATAATAAAAATGACTTTTTCATATTAAACCTCCTTTATTGGATTTCATTGCGTGTTGTCTTATTAGAAAGACACTTAAAAAGAGACAAATGCTGCACGTTTACCATTATTTAACAAACATTATTAACCAAACCGTCCTTCCATTATATAAAAAAAGCCGGAGGAAATGATTTCCTTCGGCTTTTACCTATCGTTTGTTATTGGTATTTATTTGACAATACCTAATTTAGACTCACCAACGAAATCTATAATATGTTGGATCTCCTTACTCATCGGAACCTGATCCTTTATCATTAACAAGGCATCCGTAAGGCTGCTGTTTCCTTGGAAGATGATCCGGTACGCATGACTGATGTGCTTGATAACCTTTTCACTGAATCCCTCATGAGACATGATGAAAGAGTTCACGCCATAATACGTGGTAGGCTCTTGAGCCGCTACGATAAAAGGAGGTATATCCTTACGGAAACGACAGCCGGTTTGAATCATCGCCCAAGCCCCAACCCGGGATCCTTGGCTCATCAATACATTGCCTCCGAAGATCACATAATCTTCCAAGATACAATTTCCGGAAATCTTACTACCATAGCCGAATACACTACGGTTTCCGATCCGCGTATCATGAGAAACATGTACCCCCTCATGCAAGAAATTACCATTACCGATACTAGTACGTCCTTCCGCTGTCGAGGAACGGTTAATCACCACATTCTCACGAATCACGTTGTCATCTCCGATTACGGCGATCGTATCACCTCCCTTATAAAAGAAATCCTGAGGCTCAGCAGCGATAACAGCTCCGTTAAATACACGGTTGCGATTTCCCATGCGTGTACCGCTCATCAAGCTGGCATGAGGCATGATCTCGCAATCATCCCCGATCTCCACGTTCTTATCAATGTACGCAAAAGGATGAATCGTAACGTTCTTCCCGATCTTTGCGCTTGAATCTACATAGGCTAATGGACTAATCATAACTTTACTACATTTAAAGGTTATTATTCTCTACCACCACCGATGGCACTGTATAAACTGACAACCGCTTGCATACGTTGCACATTGTCGGATACTTCCGTCAACTGAGCGCTCAAGAGGCTCTGCTGGGCGGAAAGGATTTCCAAATAAGTAGATTGAGCCGACTGGAACAAGGCGCTGGTATAAGCCACCGCTTTCTCTAGCTGCTCGATCTGCGCTCTATCTTGGACAAGCTTCTTGCTCGTGGCATCATACTGATGTAAAGCATCACTCACCTCCTTACCTGCTTCCAGAATTGTCTGCTGATAATTCATTTGAGCGATCTTCTCTTCTGCCTTCGATACCTTCAAGTTAGCGACCAACTTACCATTGTTGAAGATCGGTTGGGCCAACGAAGCCAAAGCTTGAAACATAAATTGGCCCGGATTGGCGACAGAGATGCCTGAACCATTCGTCCAGCCTGCTGTCGCCGTGATATTCAATCCCGGATAAAAAGCGGCACGGGCTTTGTTCGTCGTATAATAGGCACTAGCAAGTGTCATCTCCGCGATCTTCACGTCCGGACGATTCTCCAACAATTGCAAAGGCACACCCACCATGATATCCTCCGGCATTACTTGTTCCTCCAAAGTACCCCGATCAATCTGTTGAGGGGCCTTAGCCAATAACACGGACAATGAGTTTTCCACGCTACGCACCTGGCTCTCCAACTCGATCAACGAGCCGGAAACCTGATGGTAAGCGGCACGCATTTGCGTCACGGCAGCCTCGGTAGCCATACCCGCTATCTTCATAGCCTCCATGACACGAACATTCTCTTTATAGATATCAACCGTCTTAGCGGTAATTTCCACCTGCCGATCAAGCATCAACAAGGTATAATAAGTATTCGCTATACCACCGATCAATTGAGAGCGCACGGCCTGTCTTGAATACTGGCTCTGTAAGTAGGAGGCTTTTTGGCCACGGCTCGCGTTCAAGAGCTTTCCGAATAGGTCAACCTCCCAGCTAGCGGCCAAAGGCGTTGAGTAAGCCTTTACGTATTCGCTATTTCCAATCGATGTAATCGTCCCTTGGGGAGCGAAATTAATAGAAGGCAAGAAAGACAGACGGGCGGAAGTCAACAATACTTTCGCTTCCTCTACCCGAAGAACGGCTGCCTGCATATCTACATTATTGGCTAATCCCTCCTCAATTAACGCCTGTAACTTCGGATCACGAAAAACTTCCTTCCAAGGAAGGTTTCCCATATTGGTCGTATCCGCGGAGGCTAATGTATCAGTCTCGGAAACCGGATCACGATAAATTCCCGTCGCATCGATGGAATCCGGACGCTCGTATGCCTTATAGATATGGCAACTGCTTAACAAAGCAGTCGCACATACCATATATATAATTTGTTTCTTCATTGTCATCTCTTATTTTATTTTAGCGTACTGTTCTATTTCCGTACTCATATCGCTGTTATCCAAATCTTCCCATTCGATCGGCTTGAATTTCTCCTGTAAGTACTGGAATACCACGAACAAAACCGGAACAATAAAGATCTGGAAGATCATACCGATGAACATACCGCCGATAGCCGCTGTACCCAATGTACGGTTACCGTGCGCTCCTACTCCGAACGCGAACATCATAGGCAACAATCCGACCACCATCGCCAATGAGGTCATCAAGATCGGACGCAAACGGGCGGCGGCTCCTAATACGGCAGCCCATGTGATACTCATACCCATACGACGACGTTCCAAAGCGAACTCTACGATCAAGATAGCGTTCTTCGCCAACAAACCTACCAACATGATCAAGGCGATCTGCATATAGATATTGTTAGACATGGTTCCTACGATCATCTTCAACGCCGGGATATTTCCCAAAGCGGCCCAACCTTGAACGAACAAGAAGCTACCCATCAAACCGAACGGCACGGAGAGCAATACGGACAAAGGAAGGATGTAACTCTCATACTGCGCACTCAACAGCAAGTAAACGAATACGAAACACAGCAAGAAGATCAAAGCCGTCGTACTGCCACTCGTACTTGCCTCCTCACGTGCCATACCACCTAACTCATAGTCGAAACCTGCCGGAAGCGTTGTCTTAGCCACCTCGTCAATCGCTTTCAACGCCTGACCACTGGTATAACCATCCGCCGGGGCAACCATGACCTTGATGGCGGTATACATATTGAAACGGCTGATGATATCCGGGCCATATACCTTCTTCATCGTAATGAACTGGGAAATCGGAGCCATATCGTTACCACTCTTTACCTTGATGTTCTTCATGGACTCCATATTCTTACGCAAATCAGGATCCGCTTGCACCATTACACGGTACATCTTACCGAAACGGTTGAAGTTAGAGGCATATAAACCACCATAATATCCCTGCAAGGTAGACAAGATGTCCTTCGGACTGATACCGGCTTTCTTACAAGCGGCAGCGTCGATATCGATCTCATATTGCGGGAAGTTCGGGTTAAACGTAGTTTGAGCGGACTTGATCTCCGGACGTGCCGTCAAAGCAGCCATATATTCCTTGGAGATATCAAAGAAACGATCCAAATTACCTCCGGTCTTATCCTGCATATTCAACTCAATATCACTGGACGCAGAGTAACCCGGGATCATAGGCGGCGTAAAGAACAATACCTGAGCGTCTTTCACGATCTTTTGGGCACGCATGAACAAACTACCATATACGATATCCGAGTTCTGCATCATAGAACGGTCTTCCCAGTCTTTCAACTTGATGATAAATGAGCCGTAAGAAGGTCCTTGACCACCGATAAAACTGAAACCAACAACCGCCGTACGCGACTCTACCGCCGGATCCGCAGCGATCAAACTATCGACCTTATTCATCACCTCATAGGTACGCTCCTGGGAAGTTCCCGGTGGTAACGTAACGGCACCCATGATCGTACCCGTATCCTCGTTCGGCACCATACCGGTAGGCGTAACCTGCATCAAGAATACCAATACGGCGATACAACCGGCGACAATACCGAATGAAAGCCATTTCTTCTGGATAAAGAACACGACCTGCTTCTTATACTTAGCTAGCAAAGAATCGTAAGCCGCATTGAATGAGGTATGGAAACGGGAAATAAATGTCGTTTTCTTTTCTTTATGCTCCTCATCATGCGGTTTCAGGAATATCGCACACAAGGCGGGACTCAATGTCAAGGCGTTCAAAGCGGACAAACCGATAGCGATCGCCATCGTCAGACCGAACTGGCGATAGAACGTACCGGCCGTACCTCCCATGAAACTTACGGGAATAAACACGGACATCATGACCAACGTAATGGAGACGATAGCGCCACCCAACTCACTCATGGCATCGATAGAAGCTAGTTTCGCCGACTTGTACCCTTGGTCCAACTTGGCATGGACACCCTCGACGACGACGATCGCATCATCGACCACAATCGCGATGGCAAGCACCATAGCACAAAGAGTCAACAAGTTGATACTAAATCCGATCAAGGATAACATAAAGAAGGTACCGATCAAGGCAACCGGGATAGCGATAGCCGGAATCAACGTAGAACGCAAATCCTGCAAGAACACATATACCACGATAAACACCAATACGAACGCCTCCAACAAAGTCTTGATTACCTCATGGATAGAAGCGAACAAGAAGTCATTGGCATTCATGGAAATATTCACCTTCATTCCGGGAGGCATTGTCAACTGGGTTTCCTCCAGCAAGGTTTCAATGTTACTAATTGTTTCCGTAGCGTTGGTTCCCGGCATCTGGTAAACGATACAGGTAACGGCGTCGTGACCATTTACACGGTTGATAAAGTTGTAAGTCAAACGCCCCAACTCGATATCAGCGATATCTTTCAAACGCAAGACCTCACCATCCGGCAAAGCCTTTACAACAATCTGCTCAAACTCATTAGCCTCTTGCAAACGTCCTTTATAGCGGATCGTATATTGGAAAGACTGATTTCCTTGTTCGCCGAACGAACCCGGAGCGGCCTCTACGTTCTGTTCAGACAAGGCAACGGTTACGTCGCTCGGACTTAATTTATATTGGGCCATCACATCCGGCTTCAACCAAATACGCATGGAGTAGTCCGTACCCAACACGTTGGCATCACCGACACCCGGCACACGCTGGACTTCCGGGATCAAGTTAATCTTCGCGTAATTCTCAAGAAACTCTGAGTCATAACGATCATCTTCCGCATATACGGAGAAAACCAACAACATTGAGTTCTGACGTTTCTGGGTCGTCACACCAATCTGCGTTACCTCGGCGGGCAACAAACCTTGTGCCATAGATACACGGTTCTGCACATTGACAGCCGCCATATCCGGGTCCGTTCCTTGCTTAAAATAAATGGAGATATCCGCGGAACCATTATTAGAGGCATTGGAACTCATATACATCATGTTCTCAACACCATTGATCTGGTCTTCCAAAGGCGCAATCACACTATTCAATACCGTTTGCGCATTGGCACCCGTATAAGTTGCCCTTACCGAAACGGTTGGAGGGGCGATATCCGGATATTGGGTAACCGGCAAGGAAATCAAGCCTAGGAAACCCAAGATGACAATCAAGATGGAAATCACCGTGGAGAGCACCGGGCGGTTTATAAATCTATCTAATTTCATATCTTTCGTTTTTACTCGACAAAAGCGAATATTTGTCTTATTCTATATACCTATTAATTAAAAGCAGTCTGCAAATTACCGTCATGCTGGTCTTTCAAGGCCTGATCGTACTTTGCCTTTTGCTGCTCACGAGTAATCGGCTGGATTTCCTGGCCGTCTTTCAAGATCTGTACGCCTTCCACGACAATCTTATCACCGGACTTCAAGCCTCCCGTCACTAAATAATTTTTGCCATCATTCAAATTGGAAACCTTGATCTCGGTATTCTTCACGGTATTATCAGGCTGCAATACAAATACGAATTTCTTATCCTGGATCTCCACGGTAGCCGATTGAGGGATCGTAATGATATCGTTCATCGTATATGGGAAGATGATATTACCAGTACCACCGCTTCGTAAGACATTTCCCTCGTTAGAGAAAATAGCACGCATGCTTACAGAACCGGTAGATTGATCGATGACACCGCTCACGGCATCAATCTTACCCTCATGATGGTACGTAGAGCCATCCGCCAATTGCAGTCTTACGGCCGGCATCTTCTCTAATTGCTCTTTCAAGGTACCACCGGCTTTCGTCAATGCCAATAGCTCCTTTTCCGTCATAGAGAAATACACATACATATCACCGATCTCAGATACGGTAGTCAACGGTTGAGCGATCGAAGCGCTTACCAAGCTACCTACACGATACGGGAATGTACCGACAACACCGTTCGAGGGACTTGTAACCGTACAGAAAGACAAGTTCTGGTTAGCGCTAACCAATTGAGCCTCCGCCTGCGCCAAGCTCGCTTTTGCCGACATCAGCTGGTTCACGGCAGTCTGATACTCGAAATCACTGATGATTTTCTGATCAAACAAAGTTTTCTTATTCTTCTCGGTCAATGTTAAAGTGCTTACGTTTGCCTTCGCCATCTCTACCGCGGCCTTAGCCTGACCTACCGCGGCAGCGTACTGCGTAGGATCAATTTGGAACAACGCCTGTCCTTTACGAACCGTAGCTCCCTCATCCACACATAATTTCACGATAAATCCAGAAACTTGAGGACGGACTTCGATATCCTGCGTACCTTTGATGGTAGCCGGATAGGATGTTGTTTGGTCGCTAGTCGTTGAATTGACCGCCATCACAGCGAACTCAGCATCCCCTAATTTCATACCACTCTGACTGTTTCCACAGGCAGTTAATAAAGACATACCAACCGCAAACAATGCGATCTGCCTTAACTGAGTAATCGTAATTTTCAGCATTCGTTTATCCATATTTGTATATAATTATATATTCAAGGCTGTTTTTCAGTTACCTTCTCTTTCTAACCCAAGTGGAGATCTTTTACATCTATTCACACAATAGGGTCTTTACTCGCTGTTTCATCCTACAAATGTAGAAACTTTTTACACGATTTTCTGTTTCCTACTTATCTTTTTCACCTAAATTAATAGCACTTAGAAGGAAGCACCTGTTGAAATACTTCTCTTTTGGTTTCAAACGAAAATAAAATTGTTTTTTTCAACAATATATTTTACATTTGTGTCCACACACAATAAACAAATATTATACATTATGGAACCTAAATTTATAATATCAGAAGTATTCAGTACCGCATGGAAGGGAACGAAGTCGCAACTATGGATATTAGCCGGATTATTAATCGGATATTGTATCTTGTCTTTCACGCTGACAGCGTTCGCAATGCCCATGCAAAGTTCTATTATCGGTAAAATCATCGTAAACGTGATCAGCGCGTTATTCTCCATTATTTTCTCCTTAGGATATATGAAAAATATATTTCAGGCGTTGGATGGGGAAGAACCTCAGTTTTCCGCATATGGACAACAGACAAAGAATATCATCACCTACTTTCTAGCGAGTCTTATCACGGGATTTGTCGTATTGGCGGGTTTCTTATTTTTTATCATCCCCGGTATTTATCTGGCATTGCGCCTTCAGTTCTTCCAAGCCTTTATTATCGAGGAAAACGCCGGGATTATCGAGTCTTTGCATAAAAGCTGGGAGATAACGAAAGGACAAGTATTGCCTCTGTTCATTCTGGCGTTGGTTATGATCGGGATCCTGATATTAGGATGTATTTTGTTCGGTATCGGAATTTTCGTCGCCGTTCCTCTTATCTATATGATGTATGGCTACGTTTTCCGTAAATTGAATACTCCTCTTCAAATACTCGAATAAACAGAGAGGACGAATACACACTACAATCTATGCCATGAATAAAAATTACAGGATAAAAGATATCGCCGAATTATCCGGCGTATCAACCGGTACGGTAGACCGCATTTTACATGAGCGGGGAAAGGTATCGGAGGATGCACGGAAAAAGGTGGAGAAAGTCTTAAAAGAAATTGACTATCAACCAAATCTGATAGCCCGTTCTTTAGCGTTGAAGAAAAAATATCATTTCATCGCTTTGATCCCTTCTTTCCATGAAGGGGAATACTGGGCGAAACTAAGCCAAGGGATCGAGAAAGCGGAACGGGAATTGTTTAGCTATAATATAGATGTCGAGCAAATCTATTTTGACCAATACGATAGCAACAGTTTCGACGAATTAATCCCGAAGATTGAGACCGCGGATTGCCAAGGGGTTATCATCGCTACATTATTCAAGCAAAGTGTCTTGACCTTGACCCAGCGGCTAGACCTGAAAGGTATTCCTTATATATTAATCGATTCTTTTATCGACCACACGAATTGTATCTCTTACTACGGAACGCATTCATATGATTCGGGGTATATAGCGGGACGCCTTTTATTCGAGCAAATCCGTGAAGAGGACGATCTAGTGATTTTCCGTTTCACCCGTAAGGGGGATTCATGTTCTACGCAAGTGCAGAAGCGAGAGGAAGGATTCCGGGATTATCTCGCCAATACCTCATTCAAGGGAAAGATTCATTTGCTGCATGTGCACGCGGATGACCGAGAAGAGAATACGAGACTACTGAATACTTTCTTCGACAAATATCCTCAAGTAAGAATCGGTATCATCTTTAATTCGAGGGCCCATTTCCTTGGAGATTATCTAAGTAGCGAACGACCGGACTATCCTTTCAAGCTTCTTGGCTACGATGTGATAGAACCGAATGTCCGTTATCTGGAAAACGGCTTGATCACGCATTTGATCGCCCAGCGACCGGAGGTACAAGGATATCATTGTATCAAGGCACTTTTCAGGCATTTGATCCTTAAGGAGAAAATTGAGCCTGTCAATTATATGCCGATCGATATCTTGGTAAAGGAAAATATACAATACTACAATAATTATATCTGATGAACTCCTTATTTAGCGTAAAAGAGAAAGTGATTTTGTTGACCGGAGGCTATGGTATATTAGGAGCCTGCATGGCCAAGCACTTGGCGAGAGAAGGCGCGTACGTCGTAATCCTCGGACGAAACGAGCAAAAAGGATCTGCCTTGGTTGGTGAGATTAAAGCGGAAGGGGGCGAGGCCTTATTCTTGGTTTCAAACGTACTGGATAAAGCCTTGCTGGAGCAAAACAAGCAAGAGATATTGAAAGCATATGGGAAGATTGATGTTTTAGTCAATTTGGCGGGTGGCAACCAAGCCGGAGCGACGATTCCTCCCGACAAGACGATCTTTGATCTGGATATCGATGCTTTCCGGACGGTCGTGGACCTGAACTTATTCGGGACCGTACTGCCGACAATGGTCTTCGCCGAGGTCATGGTGGGACAAGGGAAAGGAAGCATTATTAACATCTCGTCCGAATCGTCCCTACGCCCATTGACTCGTGTGGTTGGCTATGGATGTGCGAAAGCCGCTATCAACAATTTCACGCAATACATGGCCGGGGAGCTAGCGATTAAATTCGGAGAGGGCCTGCGAGTAAACGCCATGGCACCGGGATTCTTCCTTACCGAGCAGAACCGGGCATTGATGAGCAATCCGGATGGATCACCTAGTGATCGTTGCAACACGATCGTCGCGCACACGCCGTTCCGCCGCTTAGGAAAACCGGAGGAGTTACTCGGTACTTTACAATGGCTGGCGAGCGACGCCTCCGCATTCGTAACCGGTACCGTGATCCCCATAGACGGAGGTTTCGACGCTTTCTCCATCTAAATAATGTGCCAATGTGCCAACCAGCCATGTATCAAACCGCATTGGTATATTGGCACATTGATAAATTTAAAAATTATTCATTATGTATCTATGTGAGCAAACTTGGCGTTGGTACGGACCGAATGATCCTGTCAGCCTTTGGGACATCCGTCAGGCGGGTGCCACCGGTATCGTAAATGCGTTGCACCATATCCCGAATGGGGAAGTTTGGACTACGGAAGAGATTCAAAAGCGGAAAGCCTTGATCGAATCCGCCGGATTACGGTGGAGTGTGGTTGAGAGTGTGCCCGTACACGAGCATATCAAGACGCAAACCGGGGATTTTCAAACCTATATAGAAAACTACAAACAAAGCATCCGTAATCTGGGAGCTTGCGATATCCGGGTAGTTACTTACAACTTCATGCCGGTATTGGACTGGACTCGTACCGATTTGGCTTATACGATGCCGGATGGTTCCAAAGCCTTGCGCTTTGAACGCGCGGCTTTTATGGCGTTCGACTTATTTATATTGAAACGACCGGCGGCGGAAGCCGAATATACGGAGGCGGACAAGGCGAAAGCCAAGGCACGCTATGACGCTATGAGCGAGGAAGACCGCCAGCTGTTGGTTCGCAATATGATCGCCGGACTACCCGGCTCGGAAGAGACTTTTACGATCGAGCAGTTTAGGGAAGCGTTAGACCGTTATAAAGATATCGACGCGGAGAGACTTCGCTCGAACCTGATCTATTTCTTACGGGAAATAGCTCCCGTGGCGGACGAGGCCGGTGTCAAGCTCGTTATCCATCCGGATGATCCCCCCTATTCCATTCTCGGGCTTCCCCGTATCTTGAGCACGGAAGATGATTTCCGGAAGTTAATAGAGGCCGTGCCGAATCCTAGCAACGGGCTTTGCCTATGCACAGGTTCTTTCGGTGTCAGAAGTGATAACGACTTGGCCGGGATCATGGAACGTTACGGGGATCGGATCGATTTCGTTCATTTCCGCAGCACGCAACGAGATTCCGAGGGTAATTTCTTCGAGGCGAACCATCTGGAAGGCGATGTGGATATGTACGGTGTCATGAAAGCCTTACTGGAATTGCAACAACGCCGCCAATGCTCCATCGCCATGCGACCGGATCATGGACATCAAATGATAGACGACCTAAAGAAGAAAACCAACCCGGGCTACTCCTGCATCGGACGTTTACGGGGTCTGGCCGAGCTACGGGGATTGGAGATGGGTATCGCCTTATCCCTGTTCAAAGGACATTAAAAAGACAGCGTCTTACAGTTAGCACAGTACTGTGTACGAAGTACCGCAGTACTGTGGCTAAAGTACTACAGTACTCTGTACGAAGTATTGCGGTACTCAGCACGTAAGTACTGGAATACTTCGTACACAGTACTGCCCTATTTATAGCACAAGGCTACCTCGACCCTATGGGGGAACATCACAAACCGAACAACCGGGGAATCAATAAACTTAAATCCGGCAAGAAGGCCACCAAGAACAAGACAATAACCATCGCCGCAAACATCGGCAGCAACGGACGGATCACCTGATCGATCTTTGTCCCCGCTACGCTACATCCGATAAACAATACCGAACCCACCGGTGGCGTACATAATCCCACACAAAGGTTCAATACCATCATGATCCCGAAATGTACCGGGTCCATCCCCAATTGCCCCGTCGCTATCGGCAGGAAGATCGGGGTAAAGATCAAGACAGCGGGCGTCATGTCCATAAAGATCCCGACAATCAATAGGATCACGTTTATAAGTATCAAGATGACCACCGGATTGTCGCTTATGCTCAGCAGAGCGGCACTTACCGTTTGAGGAATATTCTCATAGCTCATGATCCAAGACAAGCCCGTACAAGTCGCCACCAAAAGAAGGACGATAGCCGTAGTCTTGGCCGATCGCAATAACACTTGCGGCAATTTAGCCCAAGTAAGTTCTTTATAGATAAAAGAGAGGATTAACGCATACAATACAGCGATCGCCGAAGCCTCGGTCGCCGTAAACAGTCCCGCCAAGATTCCTCCGATCACGATCACCAATAGCATCAAACTAGGGATCGCCCTGAAAAATACCCTTGTCGCCTCCGAGAACGGAACACGTACGCCAACCGGATACCCCTTTCGTGCGGCAAACATAGCGGCTACGATCATGATCGCCACTCCCGTAAGAATTCCCGGTAGATAACCAGCCATAAACAAGGCGGATACAGAGACTCCACCACTCGCCAAGGAGTAAACGATCAAGACATTACTCGGAGGTATCGTCATGCCGGTAGTGGCGGAAGAGATATTTACGGCGGCACTGAAATTCGGATCGTAACCGGCCTTTTTCATCTCCGGTGTCATAATACTCCCGATAGCAGAGGCAGCGGCGGCGGCAGAGCCACTGATCGCCCCGAATAACATATTCGCCACGACATTGACTACCGCCAGTCCTCCGGGTAACCGTCCGACCAGCACCTTGGCGAAATCGATCAAGCGCAAGGCGATACCTCCGCTATTCATGATATTCCCCGCCAATATAAAAAACGGGATCGCCAGCAGAGCGAAACTGTCCAGACCCGAAGCCATACGCATCGCATAAGTCGTAAGGGCGGGAAGCGAGTCTATATTCACGAGCATCGTCAATATACCCGCCACACCAATGCTATACGCTACCGGAACCCCGACCACCAGCAGGAAAAAGAAACTTATCACTAATACGAGTATACCTATAATATCCATATCATCAGTCTTTTAAGAATTAGAGGAACGAAATAAGGCGATCGCGTTATCTATCGCATAATAAGCGGTAAGCAATCCCCCTAGCGGCAATGCCAAATACACATATCCTAAATTAATCTCTAAGGAAGCCGAAGTAACTCCCAAATGAAAACGAGTGTATACCAGCCAAGCCCCTCCTACGATCAATACAAATACAGCGAATAAAAATACGATCAAGAAGATAAACAATCGCAAGAGCTTTCTGCGGGAAGGACGCATATGTTGAAGCAATAAATCGATCGCTAGATGCTCATTTTTACCGGATACATAAGCGGCCCCCAACAATCCCACCCAGATCAATAAATATCCGGCCAATTCATCCGTCACGGAACTCGGGGAAACCAGAATATACCGGCTTAATACCTGCCATAGCACATCCACGACCAAGAAAGCCATCAAGAAAATCAACGATAGCTCCAATCCTTTATCAATTATCTTTCTCATGGGTATTCTGTATTTGATCGATTAAATCATGAAAAACCGGATCATTCTTAAACCGCTCGATCATCGGGGCGGCGGCATCCATAAACGGCTGCTTATCCGGGTAAATAATTTCCACTCCGTGCGCTTCCATCTCCTCTAGCGATTGCTTCTCTTGCTCCGCCCAAAGTTTCCGTTGATAAATAGCGGCGGCGTCAGCGGCCTGTCGCAGCCAATTACGTTCTTGTTCCGTCAGCTTCTGCCAAGTAGCCAAGCTAATGATGATCACGTCCGGACACATCGTGTGCTCATTGACTGAATAGTATTTTACCACCTCATGATGGAACGCTGTTGTCACGGAAGGCGTATTATTCTCGGCTCCATCCACGACATTACTTTGTAAGGCCGTATACAATTCACCCCAATCCACGGGAGTAGCCGAACCACCGAATGTCTTCATCATCTCCACGGCTATCGGGCTCTTTTGCACACGGATCTTCAGTCCTTTCAGATCCTCGGGAGTACGAATCTGCTTGTTTACCGTATAAAAGCTACGGGCCCCCGAGTCAAAATAAGCGAGTCCCCTAAACCAATAAGGTTCCGTTGATCCCAATATCTGTTTACCTACCGAACCATCCAACACCTCGAAAAACTGCTCACGGGAACGGAATAGATAAGGTATGCCAAATACCTTAAACGGATCGGCAAATCCTTCCAACGCGGCGGAGGAAACTTTCGTGATATCGAGACTTCCTATTTGAAGCAACTCTATACATTGATTTTCGGATCCCAATTGAGCGGAAGAATAAATGTCCATGCTCATCTTTCCTCCGGACAACTCTTTCAGACGCTCGTTCATATAGAGCAATCCTAAATGGACGGAATGGCTGGGGGGCAATCCGTGTGCCAGTTTCAGCACCCTTACTTCCTTTACTCCTTCCTTACAGGAGAAGGAGAAAGATACGCACATCAGGAATAGCAGGGCGGTCTTTAGAACTTTCATATTAGAAATGTTAACAATTCGTTGTTTATCGACAAATATAAAGGAAATAATCGAATTGTGCACGTACACAGAAGAAAAAAGTGGCCGCTTTCTTCCTGCCTATATTCACATACGGAACAAGAAGAGCACGGCCTTGATTTAACCTATTTCTCTAATGTTATGATGAAACATCGAGACGGTCAAATGTAGAAACAATCAAAGTGACCGGTCTTATATCGACCGTGATCTTATTTCACGAAAGCGTGAAACTTATTCACGCCTTTTCTCTAACAGCCATTTACGGATCTCCTCTATATCTTCCTTGTCCGCTTCTATAGTGATTGAATATCGCCGGGGTTCGTCCGCTAAATACACCTCCCGCAAGAAATCATAGGCTAAGACTTCCGATATACGCAGTAACAAATCCACATCAATACTGCTTCGCTTAAATATCTTATAAATATTGGTACGTTCATAATGAAGCGCATGGGCAAAATCGGAAACCGAAAGTCCCCGCTCTTCCATTTTCTCCTTTATTAACGAACCGATATGTATCTCCTTTTGTTCTTTCATATACAAAAGCCGTTTTTAAGGTAATCTTATCTCATAAATAAACCCACATCTGAGAAAAGGTGTGTTACACTTTACCTTAAACCCGTCAAACTGCGGCACGACCAAATGCCTTGTACACAACAGAAATAAGGCAAAGGAACACACCAAATACAGGTGTATTCGCATTGTCTATTTCTCTGTGTACTTTAAATTGGTCGTTTTCAGTTTAGAGAAATACCAGCAAATACAATATCGTCATCCTCTCTGACCAAAGAGACAAACTAGTCCCCTCAATCATCGTATAATATCTCCATTTTACCTTTACAAAGGTAGGCAAATTCAACTATCAGAAAAAACACAAAGAATAAAAAGAAGTATAAACATATCGGAAATATAGGCCATTGAAAGAGGCTTTTTTATACTTTTGTGGTAAAACAATATCTAATGGCATCTAAAATACACAATGGAATACTCATTCTTACGCTAATTTTATTTGCGTCTTGCCGTACGCAAAAGCCTGCTCCACGCCCGGCCCCTCCCGAAACTGTGGATTTCCCTACGGCAAATATTCCTCTTCCCGTCGTGGATTTCAATTTCATGTTGCCGGAAGCTCCGGAGCTAGCGGTTTGTCATTCTCCTAGAAAAGATATCACGGAAGCCTTTACGCCCCGTGATAAAAGCCAGATAGCGATCAAGGACCCCAAGCTATTCGATGAGAATAACACGGAAATTATTGATTTATCCTTAATCCCCGCCGGGGAATACGCATTTCCCCTTCCAAATGGAAACGTGATCTCTCCTTACGGGGGAAGGAGAAGACATCATTCCGGAGTAGATATCAAAACTTGTGCCAACGATACGATCGTGTCTGCTTTCGATGGTATTGTCAGGATGGCGAAACCATTCGCCGCCTATGGCAACGTTATCGTTGTTCGCCATTATAATGGACTGGAAACGATCTATAGCCACAACTCCAAGAACTTGGTTAAACCCGGAGATCGTGTTCTCGCCGGACAACCGATCGCCTTAACCGGACGTACTGGCAGGGCTACTACCGAGCATTTACATTTTGAGACTCGTATAAACGGAGTTCATTTCAATCCGAATATCGTCTTCAACATGGCTAAAAGGAAATTACGTTCAAAATGTCTGGTTTGTACCCAGAAAGGTAATAACGTAATCGTCAAATCGGTTGATATATTACCCCATCAAAAGGCTGGTCCATACGTACCGCCACCTCCTTATAAATGGGTTTACAATGAATGAAAAAAGGTCTTACGGACAATCCGTAAGACCTTTTTTCATTCCGTGGAGATGGAGAGATTCGAACTCTCGTCCAAACGAGGAATTAATTTGCTTTCTACATGTTTATCTTCGCCTTCATTGTCGGGGAAGAGCAAGACCGAAGCCACCCACTCATCCCTTATCCTCTAAAGTTTCGCCTGAGACCCGAGGCTTATCTCAAACTATCTCCGATATTGCTGCACCACCTGATCGGAACGCTTCGGAGCCACAGCATCCGGGTGATGTCACGTCCCCGCAACTTTTGCAGGGATTAAGCTTGAATCTACTATACTTCGATTAAGCAGCGAGAGCGTAATTATTTTCGCCAGTTAATTGTTCGTTGTCTGAGATTTAAGTGCAAGCCAACCACGCACTACATGCTTACAAACCACTTCTACCCGCTGTCAAAACCGGTCATCCCCATGGTTTTATAACTGATTAAAAATCAAAAGAAAGCGAACACATTTTCCGTTATAGGTAACAAACTGGTAACAAAATCAAAGAACTTCATTCTTCAAATGATCGCTTTCTTTGGTACAAAGATACAAATTATTCTCAATAATACAAAAGACACACATAAATCAACATATGATGCTAAGCGATTACGTAACTATAGCCTATACAATCAAACACCAAAAGAAAAACAAAGGGGGGTAAAGGACTCTCGCCGCCGTCCACAGGTACAAGGCCTCCCCCTAACAATCGAACCCCAGTTATCTACCACGCTCCATATTCTATGCATGCCGTACCCTTCTGGGGATCTATACGCATTGTGAAGAAGGTTCCATCTTCCGAAATCTCATTAAAGTAAAAACTACCGTCCTCCGACATGCTCCAATGAGCCGGGGGATTCGTCTTCATCCACCAATAGAATCTCTCCGTTTCACGACCCGGTTCAAACTTAATATCTATCCGATCAATATAGTCCAAAGTGAACGACTTTTTTCCATAGGTGCGATCTATAACCTCGTACGCTGGCAATCCTACACCTACCTTGTATGAGATCTCCATACGGCTCCCATACGGCTTATTGACGATATCTGATACAAACGAGCAAACATATATTAAGCTAATAAGAGAGATAGGGGATAACAGCGCATAAGAACACCTTCTCCAACTCGCCCGCCGCCATTTCCGCTCAATCCACACGTACAAAGGCGGACAACATCCCCATGAGACCCAAGTAGCCAACCAAAGGCAAAAAGACTTAAATGTCCATCGCTCCGGCCTTGCCCAAAATAGAAGGATTATGAAAGCCAGTAACCCACCACCCCAAACTATCACACTAACTAATAAAAAAAACATCATAACGCCTCAAATTAAGAACTACTATTTTACCTTATTCATACTCCTTCTTTATAATTATCATAATCTCGTATCCAATCCAATTCTTTTGCACTCGAAGGTTCTGTATAAAATAGATCTATAACACTTACATTTCTATTTAGGGCAGCTATCCCTTATAATTAAATCACATGGTCATATAAAGTTCCATTTCTTTCCTATGGAGTTGTTGTTCGCATTGCCAACATGATACATTCCCCAACAAGTGCTATTTCCGCTAGTAAATAATGTCGAGTATTGTTCCACATCACACTATGTCCTGCAATTTCCGCCGTACGTAAGAAATTATTACGTACTCTCACGTCATTGAAATATGTTGCTGCCCCCACAGCGAATGCTGTTCCGGATGGACTGAGGTTGAACAGTACCGGGCCTGCATCAATGTCAAATCCCAACCAACACGAATAATCATGATATTCCCGTATACCAGACAATAAACCTGATTGCAAAAAATGGGATTTGAGCCTATGATATTGCTCTCTTGCAAATACTGAATCTATCTGCGTGAGGTATAGACAGTTTAATGCGGAATACGAGCCTTTCACCGGGGCGGCTTTAAACGGTATGCCATCCTCACTCAAAAATGAGACAAGTAGGCCTGTTTCTTTGTCAAGCCATTCAGATTTAGCCTTTCGTACCCATTTACGTACCGTAGAAATATATTTTCCCTTGTTTAATTTCGAGTAATTATTCAGTGCGACAATCGCAACAAGCATATCAGGGACATATATACATTCGCTTGGATATGTTGGTAAGTTTAGACTTTTACTTCGAAGAAGCCGACGATTCATAGTTCCGCAAAGATCATCAAACAAGTTATTATATTTATCATTTCCTCCGGCCATCTTATACTCGCTTATCATCCACGCAAGATGACTGATATATGAAATATGACTCCTGTCACCATCCAATGTTTCCAGAGGATCCTCGCCCCAACGCTCAGCATCATATTTTCTCAACTCAAAGGAAAGTACCATCTCAATAAGATTATCTATGTTCTCTAGATTCTCTGTTTTTGTTTCGGGATAAAGTTTCGACATATTGAATAAGGCTGCCGCCAGCATTGAACAAGAATACAACGCCCACTCACCTTGAAATTGTGTTCCAATTCCTTCTGGCATTTCACACAACAACGCACGTGGTGAAGTTACTACACGATCGATCAGGAAATCCCGACGTTGAATGAGTTCCCCCTTCTCATCCTCCCATGTACCATTATCAGTACACGACCAGTAAACCCATAATATTTTGACCAATATAAATGCAACCATCACCACTGCGATTTTAATTGATTTGTGTATCAAATCAATATTGTCTCGTATAATATCTACATATTTCTCAGGCTCAACCGTTTCACGCTTGGGTTGCAAGCACGAACAGGGCAAACTAATCTTATTTTGCCATTCATTGTCAAGATAATCCTCAAAACGGATGACGACCTTCAACAGATCATCGGATAAACGTTTCTGGCACTCTTTAATAATGTATTCAGGAATTGGATAAACACAAGCCGCTATTGCGCCAGCTATAGCACCTTGCGTATCAGCGTCACCACCGAGTGACACGGCATTTCTTATCGCATCTTCATAACTATCGGCTTCTAAAAATGCGATGATAGCCTCAGGCACGCTACCTTGGCAAGATACATCAAATTCATATCGGGGCCGAATCTCATTCAATGTACGGTTCATGTTATATTCGAACTGATTGGTAACAAAATCTCTTATGTGTACTTTTAATTCGTCTATTTCCCCAGTCCAATGTAGCGCAATGAATATACTTGCAGCTACAGCCTGCGCTCCCTTTATAGCTTCCGGATGATTGTGTGATACTGCGGCTGTTTGTTTCGCTAAGCGCAAGCATTCATCCAAAGTCTTAGCAACAAGACCTACCGCACTAACACGCATAGCGGAACCATTCCCCCATGAGTTATAGGGGGTTGGATCATTACATAACCAATTACAGAAAAGGCCACCGTAGCCAACAGCCGGATAACGGTTGCCAAATTCACACATAGTGTCTACAAGCGTGTATTCTGAGCGGGTGACATCCTCCATTAGCCATCGTGCGATAGCTAATGTCATCACCGTATCGTCTGTAAAACAGGCACCATACGGAAACAACTCGAAGTCTTTGCTCTTGACAGAACGAAACTCATACATCGAACCTATAATATCACCAGCAATCGCTCCATAGATAGTTCTGTAAGTATTTTTCATCATGGCTAACTTCTCTCTATACATAAATTCTTTAACACAAAGATTGCAAAAAAACTCGATTTATCATCGGTAACTTGTTTCATTTTCGACCTACCACCAAGGATCTTGTATGGCGAAAATCATTCCGACTCCAATTATCGAAGTCCCTCCATATCACATATATGCCTTATTCTCTCTAGGATCTATATCCATAAAGAAGTAAATTCCATCATCTAATTCTCATCGAATGGGAAATCACCATCTTCCGATATACTCCAATGAGCCGGGGGATTCGTCTTCATCCTTTGTTGGAACTCTCCGTTTCACAACCCGAATCAAACCAAATGTCAACCTCATCCGTATCCCCATTTCGGCCATGAGAATTTACAATCTTGTATGCTGCCCCTATCCCTACCTTGCTTGAAAGATCTCTTCGGTTATAGAAAGGCTTATTGACGCACTTACATACCAATGAACAGATATATACTAAGTAAATAAGAGAGATTAGAGATAACAGCGTATCAATCCCTGTCCAGTCTCTATTAATAGCATTGAGATCTATTATCAGGCTATTAAGGCTATGGATGAAGCGATGCGGATCGAACGTACAGGCATCCACCAAGAAAAGAAAAGAGACTGGGGATAACAGCACAAATAGCACCCTTCTTAGACTAGCCTGCCGCCACTTCCGCTCAATCCACACGTACAATGGTGGAAAACAACACCACGAGACCAAAGAAACCAACCAAAGACAAAAAGACTTAAATGTCCATCGCTCCGGCCTTGTCTTGAATGCAAGGATCATAAAAAACGATAATTCAAAGATAATCAAACTTATACAAGCTAACACCAAAAACACCATAACGCCTCAAATTAGGAACAACTTATTTAATACCATAGTACACACTATCGAATAGAAGAT
The DNA here is from genome assembly GCF_023656665.1 of Parabacteroides sp. B2-S-102. Lineage (NCBI taxonomy): Bacteria > Pseudomonadati > Bacteroidota > Bacteroidia > Bacteroidales > Tannerellaceae > Parabacteroides > Parabacteroides sp. B2-S-102. The sequence goes on from NZ_JAMOKM010000010.1 coordinate 161,193, forward strand.
CAAAAACCTCGTTTTTACCATATTCACGACCTTACTCCTTTCTTTTAATTAGTGTTATCTCGTATTCAGACCGTTTCTTTTGCCCTCTAAGGCACGATATAGGACAGATCTATAATACCCTTTATCAGTTGTCACCCCTTATTCACAAGGAATAGGCTTATGTTTCATATCCTCATCGCCAAGCACCACAATAGAAAACGGGGCTGGTGTCCCCGCCGCCGCCTTCCGCATCCACTCGCAGCCTCCTCCTTTGGTGCCGCCCCGATCCACGCCAAATAAAGCCATTCGTACCCCAAATACCCCCTAAAGATCATCCTTGAATATAGTAGGATTCAATTCAACCGGGGATCTCCACTCTATTCGATAGTCCTCCCATAAAAAACGTTTCATCACTTGCCAATACTCGAAACATGAGACCGGGGTACGAAACCAGCTACCAGAATCAAATTTTTTATCAGAGAAGTAAGATCGTAGCTTTTCCTCCAACTCCGTCTCTATAGACAAATAGGCCTCAGATTCCTCAACCGGATCATGTATTAAACCCGTAATCCGAGGTTTACAATCCCAGCTACAAGAAGCACGATCAAAGCATTTACTTGTTTTCATACCAAACTAATATCCGTTATCAACTCTTTTTCTTCACCTGTTTTTATTACCACAAAATAAGTACAAATCCTCCGATTTACCTCGGCCTTATGTTACCACCCCCAATCCAATAATATAAGGCCATATACTAAAATCATGATATCTCCAACTCCCTTCAAAACAAATTACCTGTTGCCACACTCTCTGAGACCTTATTCAAATTGCAGATTTCAATAAGCGTGGCACCGTTCCGTTTTAGACTATAAAAATCATTTTCACTTAACAATATATAAAGCCACTGTCGGTTCATTCTATATTGGGCTCTCAGTTGATTAATCTTATTACACCATTCAAGAGTTGCCAATTGTTTTTGTCGGACATTTTTGTCGAAAATCTTGTCTTGCCCTTTCGTTTCTATAATATAGATGTGTTGTGATGTACATACCATAAAGTCCGGATGATAGGTGGCCAATAGACCGTCCTGCCGGATATAATGGATTGATGCGAAGCTATGTTGATTCTCATTTATTTTGATAAAGCAGTTCACTTCCGAGTCGGCATCCAAAAATTCAAGGAAAGCTTTCTCGAAACCTCCTTTATTGGAAGGGTAGCCCACTTTTTCATAGATAATCTTTTCCAAATCAAGTGAAAAACTTTCTCGTATACGTAGTGTAGGTATGGAAGAAAAATAAATCTTCTCAACTATTGCATCTGTTATATCTATCTGTTCTTGCATATAATAGATCGCCTTACTGATCTCTCTTACAATATGCTGGGTCGCGACTCCCTCATTGTGTAGTAAAATCTTCCAATTATAATTCTCGAACGGATTGAATGAACGTGAAAATAACTTGGTTCGGATATATCGGTCGATGACCCGTATGATTTCTTGCTGATTAATTTGCAATGTAGGTAGTTCCTTAGGCTTGCTCCTTCCTACCTTGTCGAAGCGTGTTGTGACGATGCGTAATACCTTTTGCAAGTATTCATTGTAACTTTGTGCATTGCATAAGTCTGCGTTTACCTCATATTTGCCGAATTGAGTACCGACTAAGACGTCATGCGAGATAAAGGATTCACCGGGTTTCGCCAAAATTTCTTTTAGTTGTTCATACGAAAAGTCTGTAAAAGGTGCGAGTCTGTTTATATCTATTTCTGAAGGATGTATCTCCTCCTCTTGCTCTTTGATAATAAGAGGCCAGAATAAATCATAGTCTTGATAATTGTCTTTTAACCCTACCTTTATAATATCACCGGTTACATTGGAGCCATCCGGCAAATCACCTTCGTCTATACCGGCAAGCTCTTCGTTCATCAAATCATTGTAGAAATCAAGAAAGGCCGGATGTTCAATGATGGAAAGCATATCGATATAAGATTTAGGTGCTTTCTTTTTAACCAATACTTGCAATCGGTTTTCCCTTTTTTCTTCTGAATATTCAGGCTCTCTCCACATCAAACGAAGACCACGCCCTACGGTTTGTTCCAACAAAATAGCGGATTGCGTAGATCGTAACGGTACGATGACACATATATTGTTGACATCGAAACCTTCCCGAAGCATCAACACGGAGACGATGACTTTGGGTGATTCATATTTATCGATATTGAACAATCGTTCTTTGACTTGCATCCAATCTTTTTCTTTTACTTCGCCTTTAGCGTTGCTGTCAATACGGAGAACATCCTTTTCGGCTAATCCCTCTTCTTTTAGGAATGATTCGACAAACGGGGTGACATTGGTATCCTCACAAATCACCATCATCTTCGGTCGTTTCTTAGAATCCAGCTTGATAAAACCTTCTTCAAGGATTTGTAATTTTCGTAATCCGGCACGAAGCATTAAACGTTGTCCGTCGCTCAATCCAATCACTTTTTTTCGTTCATCACGTAAAGCGTTATAATCCAGATTGGCAAGATCTGTCAATTCTTGTCGGCGATCCAACAACAAGGTCTTAACCAATCCGCTTTTCATCGCTTGGCTTAAATCAAAGTCGGATATAATATGCGGGAAATAACATTTCATCTTTTTCTTCCCGGAACCGACCGTATCGTAGGGTGTAGCTGAGAAGTCGATTTGGATGAAGTGACCTCCTTTGTTGTGGGCAATCTTATTCAATCCTTTTTGCCATTCAACCTCTTCTATTTCTCCTTGCTTTTTATTCTCATGGATATGATGGGCTTCGTCATTGATTACCATTAAGTCCGATAGTTCGGATAGATAGTCCAATTCGCTTCCTCGTAGATATTTCCTATCCAGTGCCTCTAAGACATTACCACCACTCAGCCCTGGTGTAATAGGCAATAAATCTCTTATAATAGAGGGAGCGGAATCTGAGTCCATATTCTCTTTCTCTTCATCAGACAAGAACAGATGCCAGTTGGTTAAGGCGATCAGTCCGTTTCCGGTTATTTTTCGTCCGATTCCCTCTTCTTTGGTGACAACATTGTTTTGTATAAAAGAGAATACTTCGTCCCGATAAGCCGGAGGTATAAAAAGGTCTTTATGCAAATAAAGGTCATTCGTGAAAGGATCTCTTTCCGTGCAGTTCTCTTTCAGGCGTCCACAATAGGCATCCTTTAGCCGATCATAAACAATCAGGCCAGGAGCTACGATCAGGAAGTTTTGGGTGTAGCGTCCGCTTCGTTCTTCTTGTTCTTCATGTCGTGCGTTAAGGAGTTGCCATAAAAGTAAAGCGTGCATGACCCATGTCTTACCTGTTCCGGTTGCCATCTTTACGGCATATTTGGGAATACGATATTTTTCTTTAGCCAAATCACTTAGATTACATTCGGCTAATAGATCCGGCGCAACTTGCCGGTATATTTCTTCTACGGTTGTCACTTGTAAAACTTCATGCAGATAAATGATGTTTAGAATACTTTGTTTTTGTCCTTCATGAAAGTTCTTGGAGCGTTCTTCCGTATAAGGCCCCATGAACCAAAACTTCAGCAAATCTTGTGTTACCGGGGTAACGGCATCTAATAAACTGCCGTTTTCAAAGGCTGTTTTGACTTGTTCCGTTAACCGGCTTGCCAATTCCAAGGATATATCGTTTCTCATGTTGTGTGTCGTTTTTAAGAATGAATAGTCTCTGTTACCATGCTCTCAAAGCCGAATACATCGACCGCTTTCACGCAAACCGTCCGTTCTGCTTTTCGAGGAGTGATTAATGTAGCTGTATAGATACAATGAAGTGGATCGCTATCATTGTCCGTGTTTTCCCGATAGTCTTGCCATTGGCTGCGGAATGTGATGCCGTCGTAATCCGGATCGATGCTCCAATACTCGATCAAAGCAAGCGGATCTTTCTCCAATACCTGTTGCAATTTGGCTTTATCTTTATCATCCAACGGGATATTGTCGGGTGAAAGAAGCACATAATTATCCAATTCGATTGTTAGTTTGTCCTGTTCACCGTAATGCGGTTCTGTCTGAATAGGTTTTACCAATAGATATTGATAACTGCTGAAACGGACAGAGCCTTCCCTTATCAGTTTGTCATATCCTTTCTTGGAGAGTTTGTCCAACAGGTCTGGTGGAATCACCAAGACCTCAACATCCTCCTTGTATTGTTGGATAGCCGCAGAAATGTCAAAAGCAAAGTTCCAAGCTAATACGACCACCTTGTTCCATCCACCTCCCAACAGGTTCTTTTTGGCTTCGTATGCTCGGCGGATTGTGGCGGCTCCGGTTACTTTATTAGGACTATCTACCAGTACCAAAGTCCGTCCGTTCTTGATATATCCCCAGTTCCGATCATTCAGCTGTTCTTGGGTGAAAGGGATGGCACCATACAGTTGCATGATGATCTGGCTCAAATCTCCAATACGTTTGTATTGTTTATTGTTTTGGAAAGCCTCTTTTTGATAATCGCCGATAGCTTGATAAAGGAATGGTTTTACCTCTTGGTCGATAAAGCGTTTACGCATCACCAAGGTTGCCGGTTTGCCAATATCCGTAGTAATCCAACGACGGCCTAAACGTTCGGCAACGGCAGCGGTTGTTCCACTTCCACCGAAGAAGTCGCAAACGAGATCACCTTCGTCGCTGCTGGCTTTGATGATGCGTTCGAGAAGTTTTTCGGGTTTTTGGGTGGCGTATACTAAACCTCTTTCATGATTGATGTCTGTCCAAATATCAGTACAGCGAAGTCCGTCTGTTTTTTGATATAGTTTGCGTTTAGGACATTTTCCCTTTTCAACTATTAATTCTCCTGATTCAATCCACTTTAAGGCTGTTTCTTTGGGCATTCGATATCCATTTGTCGGAATATTTTCTCCATATCCTAAATCGTATATGTATCCACCTCCACCTGGATTATCAATAGGAACAAATCTGTAAGTCCCTTTTTCATCTTCATAACGATACGCATTTTTGTTTTTTTCTGAATACTCTTGAAATATATCATTCCATACTTGAATACCTTGTATTTTGTTATAAAAGAAAATAGTATCGTGAGATTTTATATATTTCTTATTTTTATTTGATGTATCTCCAACTGCACTTTTCCAAATAATTTCATTTTTAAAATTCTCTTTACCCAATACATCATCCATTATAACTTTTAAATACGCCCCTATATGCCAATCAATATGCACATAAATACTTCCTTTCTCCGAAAGCAACTCCCGCATCAACACCAACCTTGGATAAAGCATCTTTAAATAAGAAACCGTCCCATCCTGCCATGTATCCGAATAAGCAAATTGCTCAATTACCGTAGGCTTTTGCTCAATATCAACACCCGGCAAATTAATCTTTGTCCGATAATCCGCTTTGCTATCAAAAGGAGGATCAATGTAAATCAAATCCACCTTTCCCCGAAGCGAAGGTAATCCGGTCGTTTCATCTCCAGCTAACAGAGCTTGCATCACCAATAAGTTATCTCCATAGATGAGGCGATTCATCCATTCTTTGTTTATCACTTGTTCGTTTTTTCCTTTCCATAATCCGGAAGTGTCTTTGGCGGGAAGAACCAATTCATTTGTTTGTAATCCGATATGGGTGTTGCTGCTCAAACGTTCTAAGATACGTTGCGCTTCTTGTCTTCCTTCTTTTACGATTTTAGGAAGTTCTTCTATAAGGGATATTGTTGGCATAATTGAATATTGTAATTTGATGTTCGACAATGTTATATGTATTACAGGGGACTAGTGTTCCCCTTATTTGTTTTTTTTGCGAAGTAATTTTATGAAAAAGTCCTTATATATTTCTGCTTCATAATCGCTCATTATGTATGACTCTGTTATATTTAAATACGGGCTTTTTCTTTTTAATAGTTTTATTAGCAATGAAGTTTCAATGTTCAATATATTTGATATTTGAGATAGACTCTTATTGTATAGAATACTTATTTTTGATTTTCTTAATCCTCCAAATCTGAATCTTCTGTTTGACATTTGTTTTGCAATTGGCATTATAATATCATGTAATTTTTTATGCCAATAATGGAAATTCACATGAGATATATTACCTAGATAATAGGGTTTATCTTTCAAACTATAAGTTTCTATCTTATTATTGTTAATATAAAATTTGTTTTTTATTCCATTTCGTGTTGTATATATATATCTTATATCATTTTTAATTATTTGAATTTGATTTTCAAACTCATTTTCAGATAATAATAAAAATACATAAGTGGCGGTATAATTATCTGGCGATTCTAATACTCCAAAATATATTTTTTTACGTTTTAGCACATAAAATTTGGTATTACGAGTATTGTACGAGTACGAAAAAGGATCATAGGTAAAATTTTCATCCCATGTTTGATTATATTCAGAAATAGATACTCTTTCAAGGTAAGTTATGGTCGCTTCTCTTATGGGAAGGAGACTTAAATCTTCTCTATCTTTTTTAGGGTGAGCATTCTTTAAATCGTTTTGTGTTATCATGATGGAGATTGAATATTTGTCTTCCTGCTCCCCTATGGAAAGATTAACAAACAAAAAAGCGTGGGAACCGTACCTTGTCACTCGTTCCACGCTCTAAAGGCTCTCGCATTGCCCTATCTGTCGAAACGAGCAACGCCGAAAGCCCCACGCCGATGTGAATATATATGATACACCCAGTTCCCTTATGGATACACCAATGGCTACACAAGGTACAATGAGGGCTATATAATACACCCTTGAGGACATCCACCGTTGCTTTGTTTTTGACAGATAGTTGAGAATTTGCGAGATTCTTAGAACGTCAAAACCAAAGCGTAAAGTAAACGCCTTTTCTAATTTATGTCAGTTCCCGCACCACCCTGATCGGCGTGGTGCTATTGAGAACTATACAAAAATACAATTTAATTGAACAAATAGGTAACGTTTTCAGGAAAAATTTTAATATTGTTTATGCCTCCAATGATAATTTTATCACAGCCATTCACGGCGCATTTTAGAAAAAGACAAAACTCAGAAACAGAATTATATAACCTAAAACGGACTTAAAAACATCAACAGATACTATCAATAGTTATCTACCTAAGAGCATTAGATAGGTACTTTATTGATAGTGATCGCATTAAAAATGAGAGAGGCGAAAGATACCACCTCCTCGGAAATATCCCCCACCTCTCTAAATTTATTTGATATACCCCCCAATAAAGGGTTATTTTCTAAAACAATACATTGAGTTATTTACAGAGCAACCGTTCTATCTTATCCTTAAGCGGAAATAAATCTGTTTGAATGGTTCCCCACACAATCTCATCCCGAATCTGATAATACCCATGCACTAACACATGGCGCATGCCTATGACCTCATTCCATGCGATCTCTTGATGTTCCTCCCGAAATTCCTTTGTAATCAAATAAGCAGCCTCCCCTACAATCTCCAAATTCTTGATGACAGCAAAACGCAATATCTTGTTTCTGGAATACTCCTCAAAAGTCACATCTGTCGTGAACTCAATGATATTATTTATCGCCTCCAGCATATGCCGTAGACGTGTATTATCTTTAGGCTTCTCTCTCATATACCAATATTTTATCCCGATCTACAGAAGAAACGGCGAAATCCTTCAATTGTCCTTCCTCCACCAAATCAACCTTACGATGCAACAATTGGCTTAGAGCTTCCACCATACCCGCATACTTGAATAATGTAATACGAGCGTGGGAGTCAAAACGAACTAGAATATCAATATCACTATCTTTCGTCTCCTCTCCACGTGAACAGGAACCAAACACCCATGCTTTCTCTATTGGTTGCAAAGAGAAAAAGCCTCTTAGCTTATTAATTATCTGTTGTTTCATCTTTTAGTGATTACCTCACGCAAATATAACGAACATTTTCTAAATTCCGTTTTATCGTGATTCTTTTTTGGAAAATCATTTACAGAACAATATCCTCTAAAAACAAAAGAAGCGAGAGATACCACCTCCCCGGAAATATCCCCCACCTCTCTAAATTTATTTGACAGATCCCCGACAAGGGTATTATTTCCTACATTTTATTAGGAAAAAACTAAGCCTAAATACGTTGTAAGCCTCAAATATGGGCAAAACAATGATATTTAATCAAATCTCTTTAACTTCAAAAATGACCTGAATTTCACATCAAATTCTTCTATCTCTGGGCCAACGTCTTTTCCTTGAGAAGAGAAACAACACTTCTTGATCTTTTCTATAATAGACTTGCAGGCTCTTTGCGCTAATTCTCCATCACGTACACGAGCCTTAAATCCAGACCTCAACGGATCAAATCCATTACGATTAACATAATCACATAAGGCACAATCTTTCAAAATCTTTATCCCATTTATCTTATCAAGCGGTAAAGACTCTTTACTCACCTTGACTTTGGAATAACAAGATAAGAACCGATCCAGCAAATCATTCCAAAAGCTAGGATCATATAACATTGACGCAGTAACCGATCCCCCAAAGCACCTCCTAACTTTCTTTATCCGAAACTCGCATCGAGCTATATTCTTATTATTACTCCCCTGTTCCTTTCCTTTATCGTAAAACAAAAGTTCTTTCTCTGCTGTTTGAAACGTAATTCCTGTAGAATATGAATGACACCTAAAATAAGGTAAATCTAACATCCGATTGAAATATTCTATTGGAGACCGCTGTAACTCCAAATCCATTGCTAAATCCAGTCTAGTCACAATGACCTTATCCATAGGGATGTTTAAATCCTCTCCTATCCTCTCAATGGCTTTCCGTACGTCCTCTAAAGGGAAATCGTGCATGTTGATACCGTAGTAATATTTACATAAGCTACAAGCATTGATTTTTAGAATATGAGTATTTACATACACATTATACCCCTTATATTTCCCACGTACATAAGGGAGGCCATCATTACCAATACAATCACTTCTATTCATCAAATATGGCGACACTTCCGCTAACAAATCTATTTCTGGAACATCTTTCTGATTAAGAACAAAGTCAACCGTATCATATAACATATGACCATGTACCATATCATGCAACATACTACTATATTCAGTACATGAATCATGTCCTTTCTCACACCTTGATAGATTGACATAGATTTTAGAAGCTATCTCATCTTTCATACTCTCCCCCTTCCTTTTTTATTCATTACAACATGATTAATGGCGGCTTGCTCTATCTCTTCTACCGAATCAACACGATTTCGTTTAAGCCACTCCTCAATCTCCGAGCGATCAAAATAGACTTGCTTTCCAGATGGTTTGTAATGAGGTATCTGATGACTATATGTAAGCTTGTATATATGACTCTTACTTAAGCCAGTAAGAGTTGCTACATCATCAACAGTTAGTACTGTCTTTGTCGCAAGTAGAGTATTACACTCTATTCTTTTTAAGATATTTTTAATCGACTCCATTTTTTTTATTTTTAATTATCATATCTTAATGCTGAATGTAGGTAGATTCAGCATATTCACATATTGTCAATATGTACCTACTCAGTATTGACACAACAAAGATCATATTAAAAAACAACTAAAAAGGGTGATAATAAAAAGTATCACCCAAAATCACCTACTATCACCTAAAGAGTGTCACTTCTCTTTTAACCAACATGCAAATTTTTTTTCTATATTTTCAATATCATCTTCCTTACTGACAGCAGTAGTTAAGCTTCTATAGTTCAAAAATTTATCACCATATAAAAATATTTCACTTGCCTTTTTCCACCTATTTCGCTCTGACTTCCAAAACACATCTATAAGAACATGCAATTCCTTCAATGAAGCTAACCATTCAATATAAAAGTGCTCAGGCACATTATCGATATTCCCAAATAAATAAAGAAACGTATCTAAACTTGTATTACTATTAATATAATTTTCCTCTTTCAAATGAAGCCAGATAGCTTTTAATTTATCATCGTCATATTTTTTCGTAAACCGACTTTTGCAATTTTCCAAATATCTATCAATCTTCCCCGAAATTAAATCATTAAAATACCGCATGCTTTCTACTATATCTAAATCTAATTTTTTATCGGTTGAATCATCCCATCTGGCAGCCCCCGTTGTAGCATATCCTTCTTCTCTTTCTTTTATATAACCAGTATCAAATGCTATTTTTAATCGTGTGCTTGTTACTTCCATCACTTCCACGATTGCTTTCTTCAATAATAGAGCTCTTTTATATAACAAAGTATTAGCATTCATTCCTCTAACCTTTCTACAAGAGATATCATATTGATATAACAAATCATCAAGAATAAGAGAAATGTATATCCATCTATCTTTTGGTGTCATACCAGATAACAAGATAATAGTTTCCAATTTTCGACCTTCACTATAAATACTTCTCTCTAATTTATTTAGTGTTATTAACTCATTAATAGGATCACCTGATAATGAGTTATTCATGCTTATAATATTTTCAAATGGTCTTTCTTGTATACCCATATCGTATGATTAGTTTAAGATACTTATTATTCTATTTACTAAGGATCAATCAAATACGCCGTCTTGCTTATGAACAGCAGCCTTTTTATTTGCGTCAATAACTTTTGCATAAATTTGAGTTGTACTAATCTTAGTATGTCCTAATAGCTTACTAACTGTTTCTATCGGTACACCTAAACTAAGATTCAATGTTGCTGCTGTATGCCGAGCCACATGGAAAGTGACATTCTTTGTTATACCAGCCAAGGTACACCAATGTTTTAGTTTCCGGTTTGAATTATCATTTTTAGGCAATTTAAAAATTTTCTCATCACCAGAGCCAATTCTTTCCGGTAGCCATTTCAAAGCTTCTTTACTTATAGGAAAGTCCTCACAACGTTTCGTCTTAGTCACACGAATCCGAAGGATAATGGCACCTTCATTATCTTCATACAAATCATTCCAGACCAACTTCTTCACATCACTGTAACGAAGCCCAACTAAACAGCAAAAGATAAAAGCGCATTTCAACATATCATCTTCACATGGTGTATTCATCAACCTCTTTATTTCCTCAATCGTTAAAAATTCCCTTTGCCCATCCTCCGGCTTAGGTTTATCCGTGTTATCTATCTTATCAAGAGGATTAATCGCCATTATATCAGCTTGCATCGCTTTACGAATTACCCAAGCAAATTTTTTGTATAGATTATGTTGAGTATTCTGTGAAAGAACTTCATATTTTGATTTCTTTTCACTATTCTCATAGTTAAAATTCATTGCAGTACGAAGATAAGCAATGAACCCTTTAACAAACTCTGTATTTACCTTTGTAAAGGTGATTTTATCACCAGCATAAGCCTCTAAATGCTTAGCAAGTGAATGAAGCGTATAATAATAACTTCGCTTGTTACCCGATTTTGCTAGTTGTTCATCTGCCAAGTGTAAGACAAATTGAATAAGATTCATCTTTGATCTGGTAGTATTTGTTTTAAAGCCATGTTCGTTATTTTGCAACTCTACGATCCGTTTAGCCTTGATCGCATTAGCTAACTCTAACGTTTTACGGTTCGCTTCCTTATCTGCTTTTGATTTTTCCGGAATAAGATAGAGTTTGAGAAACTCGTACACACGATCACCGTCTTTGTATAGATCCAGGTAGATCGATTCATTCCCGTTAGCCAGTTTCTTTGTACGAATACGTACCGGCTCTTTAACTTTGACTTGCTTTGCCATATCGTTACTTTATTTGTTACCCACCGTAAAGATAAGTAACATTTCCGTTCACGGGTAACAAACGAGTAACAAAAGTAACAAAAAAAAGAGCTAAACAAAGGAAAACACGTTGTTCCTGTTTAGCTCTCATATTACTTATAAAACACTAATATTTAGTATTTTATTTAGCTTTTGCTTTACTCTTATTTTCTTTGATTTTTCGGATAGGTCTTTCAAAACCGGTCATCCCCATGGTTTTGTAATATTTCTTTTGGCAAAGATACATATAATTTCGAATTTAGCAAAGCCCCATAACTGATTCCTTACGATTAGGATTATTTTAATGTAAACGAAGCTGTTTTCACCTCTTTACTATTTCCACCGATCATTACCTGAAACTCACCCGGCTCAGCGACATAATCTAAGGTTGAATCGTAGAATTTCAACATATCCACATCAATATCAAAGGTTACTTTCTTGCTTTCTCCCGCTTTTAACGCAACTCGCTTGAATCCTTTCAATTCTTGGACCGGAGGGGTTATGCTGCGTACGATATCACGTAAATAAAGCTGTACGATTTCCTCTCCATCCTGAGCCCCGGTATTGGTAACAATCACGGATGCTTGAATTTTTCCATTTGCATCCATAGAATTCGTATTCAAAGATACATCGCCATACGTATAAGTCGTATAACTCAAACCGTAACCAAATGGATAAAGAGGCTCATTCAACACATCTATATAATTGGAGACATAACGAGTGTACCAAGCATCGGGAGACATAGGACGTCCTGTCATCTTATGATTGTAATAGATCGGACATTGGCCTGTTACACGAGGAAAAGACATGGTTAACTTCCCCGTCGGAGAAACCTTTCCGGTCAAGACATCGGCAATAGCCGCTCCTGCTTCCGTACCACCGAACCATACGTTCAAGATCGCATTCACCTGCTTTTCCTCGGATTGTAATGCCAAAGGTCTTCCGGTAAAAAGTACCATTACGATCGGCTTTCCTGTCTTTTGGATAGCATCCAGTAATTTTTTCTGCGTTTGCGGCATTTCAAGGATGGCTCTACTAGCGCCTTCTCCACTCATATCTATCGATTCACCCAAAGCAGCGATAATCACATCAGCGCCTTCCGCCACTTTTAGGGCCTCGGCGATTAATTGTTCATCGCTTCTATCATCCCGGGTTGAACGATTTTGATCCGTAAAGTTTGCTTCATAGACGGAATCATCGACTAGATTGCTGCCTTTTGCAAAAACAACCTCTACTCCATTTCCCAAAGATTCCTGTAAATCCTCTACCAATCCATGATAAGATTTAGTCTGCTCATCATATTTCCACGATCCAGCCATATTCGCCTTGCTATCCGCTAAAGGACCGACCACAGCGACCTTACGACATCCTTTAAGTGGAAGCAGATTATTATCATTTTTAAGTAACACGAAAGACTCCGCCGCAATACGACGGGCCGCGGATACGTTATTTACCGACAAGAACTCTTTGGCGGCTCTTTTCGGATTACAATATTTATATGGATCATGGAACAATCCCAATTGGTATTTTGAGATTAGTATTCTCCGGCAAGCAGAGTCAATCTCAGCCTCTGTTATTTTCCCTTCTTCCAATGATTTCTTTAATACGGCATGATAACAGTCCGCTATCATATCCATATCGACACCCGCCTTTAGCGCCTTGACTCCGACTTCCTGACTATTACCTATTCCATGGTTTACCATCTCCGCTATTGCCGTAAAATCAGACACGACAAAGCCGTTAAATCCCCATTGTTTACGCAACACGTCATTAAGAAGCCAAGTATTTCCGGTCGCGGGGATACTTTCAAATTCGTTGAATGAAGTCATGATACTTCCTACTCCTGCTTCTACAGCAGCCTGATAAGGACGCATGTAATAATTCATGGCAGTCACACGGCTCATATCTACCGTATTATAATCCCGACCAGCCTCGGCCGCTCCATAAAGCGCATAATGCTTTACACATGCCATAAGAGTCGTATCAGCCGATAAATCATTGCCTTGATAACCACGCACCCATGCTTGAGCCATTATACCTCCAAGAAACGGATCCTCGCCCGCTCCTTCCTTTACCCGTCCCCACCGGGCATCATGAGATATATCGACCATCGGGCTATATGTCCAACAGATACCATCAGCACCAACTTCCTTTGCGGAAATTCGAGCGACCTCTTCTATATTCTCCGGTTTCCAACTACACGAAAGACCTAGAGGAATGGGAAAAACAGTTTTATAACCATTACAAATATCAGCGCCAACAATTATAGGAATCCCCAACCGACTTTCTTTAACCGCGACTTCTTGTAACTGCCGGATCGCATCGACACCGAATATATTAAATATACCACCAACCTCTCCTCGTACAATACGACTGGCTATCTCACTCTTTTTAGGATTTGGCATTACGTTTCCATAACTAGGAAGATTCAATTGGCCAATTTTCTCATCAACGGTCATTCGACTCATCAGACCATTTATAAATTCATCCGCACTTTTCTGTTCAATCTCAGCTCTTGTGATTCTCTCACTTTTTTCTCTCGCTATCGAACAAACAGGCACTATACATGCCATTGAAATAAATAAAACTGAACTTTTAAGGAATTTCATAACTTAGCTTTTTTACTTCAAAAAAAGCCCGAATAACAGAAAACAGCAATAAACTCACTACTTCAAAGATACGATATGCTATAGAACACGCTTTCCTAGACTACGCTTTTACTACGTTTACCATCAATAATAAACTAGTAATAAATAAATTGCGCAATCGATTTTAGAATCTACTCCGCAAGTCTCCAGAAAAGATATCTGGAGTTCTATTCGATTAGACCGATCTCACGAAACCAATCTTCAGCCCGATCCGGCCATTCATTTACAGACGCTCCCGTATCTCGTAACCCGTATCCATGGCCACCTTGACTATATAAATGCATCCATGCCGGAACACCAGCTTCCTTTAAGGCATAATAATAGAAAATACTACTGTTAATATAAGATTTATCATCTTCCGCTTGAATTAACATGGTTGGAGGTGTGGCAGATGAAACCTTTAACTCTGGTGCCAATTGGAAGTTCTCTCCATCTAAATAAGCAGGATAAACCAATAAACAATAATCCGGACGACAACTTACTTTATCCGTAGCATCAATAGCCGGATAAGTACGTTTCAAAAAATTATTGCTAACCATGGCAGCCAAATGGCCACCAGCCGAGAATCCCATCACACCGATCCGCTTTGGATCTATATTCAAGTTCTCAGCGTTCGCTCGAACATAACCAATCGCACGCTGTACATCTTGCAAAGGAGCTTCGTGTTTTTCCAGTCCTTCTCGTCTTGGAACCCGGTATTTAAGTAAGACCGCAGTTATTCCAAGATTATTAAGCCATTCACAGACTTCATCACCTTCCAAATCATAAGCTAAAATATTGTAACCACCACCGGGACAGACAATCATAGCGGCACCCGAGGCCACTTCATCCGGAGCATGATATATAGTAATCGTTGGCTCACTTACATTCGTAATACGCAAAACACTCTCACCACCGGTTTTTCCACCGTCCGTATCAGCTTTCTCTATTAATTTAATAGTTTCTCCCGGCGCCCCTTTTGGGAATAATAAAATCGGATTTTCTTGTGCCATAGACGTATTGATTAAACAAACCCCAATCAATAAAGGGAATATCCACTTCTTAACCATACAACACATTATTAAGTTATAGGGAGCGAATATATACATCTTATTTTATTTATCCAATCAGAATCGAATAAATAAAAACAGAAAAAGGAGTCACCCCTTACGGACTGACTCCTCTCCATCGGCTGTCGCCTTTCTCAAGACGGCGGCTACCTACTCTTCCACTGTTACGCAGTACCATCGGCGTGACGAGGCTTAACTTCTCTGTTCGGAATGGGAAGAGGTGGATCCCTCGTGCTATAGCCACCTTAATATCATTATC